>JBGGMQ010001007.1:0-4089 GCA_041287975.1 Verrucomicrobium sp.
CATCCATCTCAGCGTGGATGACGGTAAAATCTGGAGCTCAAAACGACTCCTCGAACCCGGTGCTTTTGCCTACTCAATCCTTGCCCGCCTGCCTGACGGCAGGGTTGGCTGCCTCTATGAGACGGGCACCAAGCACGCCTACGAACAGATTTGCCTGGCCCGGTTCGACCTCGGGTGGATCACTTCTCCCGCAGCCGCCCCATGAGCCTCATTGACACCCCCGCACAGCGGGCAGAGCTGACCGCTTTCTACAGGACGACGCTGGTTGAGGATGTCATGCCCTTCTGGCTGCGCCACGGTCTGGACGGGGAGCAGGGCGGCATTCTCACCTGCCTGGACCGTGATGGCAGCATCCTGGACACCGACAAGAGCCTCTGGTTCCAGGGGCGCGCCGGATGGATGTTTGCCACGCTGTATCATACCCTCGAACCCCGTGAGGAGTGGCTCTCCCCCGCGCAGTCGTGCGTAAGCTTTCTGGACCGTCACGGCTACAGCCCGTCAGGCAAGATGTACTTTACCGTGACACGCGAGGGCCGGCCTCTCCGCCAGCGCCGCTACGCCTACAGCGAGTCCTTCGCCGCCATTGCGCACGCGAAGCTGGCGGCAATCACCGGCAGCGCTACGATGGCCGAACAAGCCATCAAGGACTTTGCCAGCTATCTCATCCACGCCTTTGAGCCTGGAGCCACGGCTCCGAAGGTCGATCCGCAGACGCGGCCTTCCATCGGCCTCGGTCCCCTCATGATTGGCCTCGCTACCGCCCAGGAACTGCGAGCCGCTCTCGGTGACTTGTCCGTCTCCGGACGCACCTTCGCCGCCTGGGCTGACCATTTCATCGGCACCATCGAGCGGTACTTTTACAAAGAGGACCTCCAGGTGCTGCTGGAAACCGTCAGCCCCGACGGTGCCATCCTCGATCACTTCGAAGGGCGCACCCTGAACCCTGGCCACGCGCTTGAATGCGCCTGGTTCATCCTCCACGAAGGCCGGCTGCGCGGGGAACAGACCTATCTCACCCTGGGGCTCAAGATATTGGACTGCATGTGGCAGCGCGGCTGGGATGTCGAACACGGCGGCCTCTATTATTTCCGGGATCTCCACGGCAAACCCGTCCAGGAGTACTGGCACGATATGAAGTTCTGGTGGCCCCACTGCGAGGCCATCATCGCCACTCTGCTGGCCTGGGACATCACGCAAGACGCCAAATATGCCACGTGGCACCAGCAGGTGCATGACTGGAGCTTCCGCCATTTTCCCGATGCAGAGCAGAGCGAATGGTATGGTTATCTGCACCGGGACGGCACGCCCTCTGTCACCCTCAAAGGCAATCTCTGGAAAGGCCCCTTCCATCTGCCCAGGATGCTCCTGCTGGCCAGCAACATTCTCGGCCGTCAATAAAGTTACCGCCACAGCCGATCGGGCCCTTCAGCTCATCTCAGTGTTGGAGTACCGACTTTAGTCGGCTCAGTTCTCCACTCCATCACTCCTCTTCATCTGCCCCGGCGCTCTCACCAGGGTTCGATGTAACGCACTTCATTGGCCCTTGCTCCTTCCAAAATACACTGACCCGCATAAATGCGGAACTCCAACCCTCTCCGTTCGCCAGCGTGGTGGGAGTTCCGCTTTTAAGCGGGTCAGAAGACTCATCGCCCAACGCGATCTTTCCGCCAACAACGGCCATACCCCGCCGACTCCGCAATAATTTCCACAGTGCCAAATACACCCATGTTGCGATAATCGCGCCGCTTGTTGATTTCACGCACTCGTGACTGGCGTCCGCTTCGAACATAGGTTGCAAGCAACGTCGCTCATGAGCATACCGACAATTCACAAAATCAAGGAGGGCGACTGGATCGAGTTTGGAGGCAACTACTTCCGCATGTGGGAGCCGAGCATCGAAGTCGTCACCGACGGATCGAAAGCGGACCACCCACTTGGGCGTCGGCTTTCGGTACAGGGTGAGGATGCCGCGCTCATGGAAATGCGGGGTGCTGACGCTGATCAGACTGCCTCACTCGAGCTGAGTGATTTCCTCGCTTTCTCCTCCGACGGGCAACAGCCGGGACACAACTGAGAAAACAACGGGCATGCTCAGTGGCTGCGTTGAGGGAAAATAGCTCGGGCGGCCTTCCGGGTTCCTTGGCAGCCACGCCGCTGTGTAATCATTGGATCGTTCTCCGCGTCGATAACTCCGTGGCCTTACGGCAGAAGAGTTCGATGTAACGCACATAGACGACCATGGCCCTCTTCTGAAATACACTGAGCCGACTAAAGTCGGTACTCCAACCCTCTCCGTTCCGCCGGCAGGGTTGGAGTTCCGCTTTTAAGCCGGTCAGGATGCTGTTACCGAACGCTCGATTGCCTTGACACCGTTGCCGGACTTCAGGTCGAGGGCATCACGTCGCTGGCAATCAGCAATCAGCAATCAGCAATCAGCAATCAGCAATCAGCAATCAGCAATCAGCAATCAGCAATCAGCAGTCCAAAATCCCTACGACGCCCCCTTCTCCCCGTAAATCCGCGCGATCTTCAGCATCAGCTTCTCCAGCTCTGCATAATACGCCTCCTTTGCCAGCCCGGCCCGCCTTGCTCTTAGCGCCTCCACACTACGCTCCAATTCATCGCGACGTTTCCTCGCTTCTTCGGTGAGCAGCATCTCCTCAGGACCGGGCAACAAACTCCACTGCCGGGCGAGCACGCCTTCCGCGACCTTTCCCTGTGCCACCGCCACCGGTTTGCTGTGCAAACCGTCAAACGCCTCGGCCCGGCTGCCTACGCCATCGCCATTGTCTTCGAGCAATGCATGCTCAGTCGCCAGGCGACCTTCGGTTTCAAAGAACCGGTCCACCTGTTTTGACGACCAAAGGAAGGCCTCCAGCAAGGACACTTCGCCATCTTGATCGAGATCAGGCTCCTTGGCTCCGGTGACCGCTTCGGCAAAGAACTGGCCGAAGCGTGTGTAGAACACTTCATCCGCACTTTTCGTGGCGCTGATCAACACCCGCTTGGGTCCGGTCAACGCTTTGAGGAAGGGCGCACTGGCCGAGGCGGTTTGGATCACAGCGACTTCGCTCTGAAAAGGTTTCATCCAACCCGCCATGTCTGTGGAGCTGACATCTGGTCCCCGCAGATTGAACTTCGACTCGCGACCATCAAAGGTGCCGTGTCCGATCAGCACCACCCAGAGCGCCTGCTGCGGCGGCTTCGCCGAGGCTTCCTCCAACCACCCCTTGAGCTGAACAGCGTCAGGCTTGTTGGCATCTTCCGCGTCCAGACCAATGACGTGGCAGTGGGCCCGCCCTTTGGCACAGGCATCCCGCCACAGCGTGGCCTCCTTTTCAAATCGCGGCTGGTACAGAGGATCGCCCGCAGCTCCCATGACCACGAGGACTTGCAACTCCCGCTTGGGCGCTTGTCCTTGAGCCTCTGGTGGCGCCACGGAAGCAGGAACGGTCTCTGCGCCCTTCGCTAAGAATGCCAGCCCCAGATTCAGGCTCAGACACGCCGTCAACGTCAGGGTGACACGCTGCTTGCTCATGCGGTTCTTGAAATAATTTTTTGAAGATGTCATCGCCATCCCTGCCTCCTGCGCATCCACCATTCCGTGCCGAGCAGCCCGACGATCAGGAGCAGAATCCACCAGCGGTTCCAGAGGGGTTCGCTGCGGGTTTCCATGAGGGGCAAGGTGGCCTGCGGCAGGGCGGCGGCCCAGCTTTCCAGATCAGCGACCTCCAGCACCTTGCCTCCCGACCATTGTGCCAGCTTCTCCAGCAAAGGACGATTGGGAGTCAATGACGCGAACTCCTCAGCCGCCGGATTCAGCGCCCAACCAGTGGTCGTTTCGCCCACGGTCTTGCCAGCGCCATCCTGGACAGTGGCTTTGACCCGGTAGGCCCCGGTACGACTGGCGTGGGTCGCGGCCTCGAACAAGCCTGCCTCCGCACTGGAAGGCTCCGCAGCCAGATTCAGTTTGGTGCCATCGGCCTCGGTGATCTCCAGCTTCACGCTGGCATCGTCTTGGGGTCGGAAGGACGCGTCTCTCACCCGTACTTGGGGAGTGACCAGCTCATGCGAACCTCCCGCCACCAC
>JBGGMQ010001008.1:0-2828 GCA_041287975.1 Verrucomicrobium sp.
AGGACCGGTGCAGGAGGCACGTCTGGACGAGTTGGACATCCTCTTCATGCGGAAGGATCCACCGTTCGATCTCGAGTACATCGCCGCTACGTATGTGCTGGAGCGGGCGGAGGAGGCGGGGGTGCTGGTGATGAACCGGCCGCAATCGCTTCGCGATGCCAACGAGAAAATTTTTGCCTCGTGGTTCCCCCAATGCTGCGCACCCACCGTGATCACATGCAGCATGAAAACCCTGCGCGAATTTCACGCCTCAAAGGGCTGCATTGTGGTAAAGCCGATTGATTTGATGGGTGGCAGATCGGTCTTCGTCGTGGCGGAAGGAGACCTGAACGCGAATGTCATTTTCGAAGAGATCACCCGACGGGGGACGCGGTTTGTGCAGGCGCAGGGCTACATCCCTGAGATCGCAGATACAGGAGACAAACGCATCTTGCTGATCGATGGGGAACCCGTGCCACACACACTGGTGCGCCGACCCGCCAAGGGAGAGGGCCGGGCGAACATGGCCGCCGGCGGCACACCGGAAGGCGGCGCCCTGTCAGATCGAGACCGGTGGATCTGCGGGCAGATTGGGCCGCCCCTGAGGGCTCGGGGGCTGACCTTTGTCGGCATCGACGTCATCGGTGACTGGCTCACGGAGATCAATGTGACCAGCCCCACGGGCATCCGGGAACTGGATAAATTTTTTGGGCTCGATATTGCAGGGCAGCTTCTGGATGTGGCGGAGAAGCAATGGCGAAAAAAAGCCGTTTGACCACGGGCGTTCCCGGTGAGCTAGTAGCGGCATGTCTGACGTCAGCTACACCCTGGGGAAGATTGCCGACATCGCGCCACTGTATCCGCCAGTGGAGTATTTGGATCCCGCGGTGGGCATAAAAGACAACTGCGAGTTGATCGCCCACTACACGACGAGCTCCCTGCTGCTGGACGGTTTCGAGGGCGCGACATGCAGTGTGTCGAAGACGGAAGATTCCTACCAGATCGATATCAGCACTGCTGGAGACGGGCCTGGGCTGGCGGAATTTGCGCAGCGGCACCAGACGATGATGAGCCCCGAGTTTGGGGGCAAGGCCATTCATGGCATGCAGGGGATGAAGAAACTGGGCGTGTGGAATCCCATGTCCGGCTACCCGGTGAACAAGAGCCCTACGGACGGCCTGTGTAAATGGAACATCTTCCTTCCGCTGGGCATGGGCATCCTCAATCACGGAGCCGTGATGCTGCTGCACTATCCGCCGTGGCAGGCGTTGCGTGAGGCAAGCTATCTAAATAACATGACGCTCCAGCGCTGGGTGCGGCTGCTGACGGCAGCCGGGATTCCCGAGTCGGAATCCGGCCGGTTCAAGACCATCATGGATGTGAATCCGGTCGCGGCTCCAGGTTCGGGGCAGAGCGAGTACAACAACGACTACTTCCCCATCATGATGTCGTCGGCGTTCTTCGACGCCGGCGAAGGGCACGACTACATCCGCTCCATGATGGAGTTGCTGCTCAACCCTGTGAATGGGACAGGCCGCAAATACACCCTGCCACTGCTGGTGGGCGGCTCACCGCTTTATGATCCTCAGGCACCGGGCTGGCTCCGGGTGGCCTACAAAGACTCCATGCCGAAAGATAAAAACGGCATCCCGCAGGCCAACGTCATGCAGGTGGGGAAGCTGCGTGTCCGCAAGGACAGTAAACGCGAGACGCCCTACATGATTACGAATCACATGATCGCGGCAGGCGTGACGGGCCGCTGCACGACGGATGCCTCCGTGATTCCTGACATCCGCTTGTATGAGGCACAGGATCTCGTGGCGGCGACGTTTGTGTTTGAGTACGTGAAGAATCCGGACATCAACCCGGCTGAGGCGAAGGCCATCGCGTGTCGTCGTTGGTTCGGCAATGATGAAGGCACGGGCGCACCCGCACCGCCTGACGAGAATGACCGGCTAACCCTGTGTGCGCTGGCCCAGATGGACCTTTTCTTCTCTCCGACACCGCTCCCCCACCCCACCTACACGATGGAGCAGGCGATGCAGCGATGCCGGGAGGCAGATGCAGCGGGGAATCCTTGTGCGGCATGCATTGCTCCTGGGCCGGAGGAGTATCTTTGAAGAGTTGGTGTTGGGTTCTGGTGACGTGACGAGATTGGGAGAAAGTGGCATCGGCCACCACACCTGAATTATTAGGGCCCGATATACCCAGGGTAGCCTCGCTTAAGGCTCAGCCAACCCTGGGGCTGGCGTCTCCAGGCCTTTCAGGCCAACCTGACCGGGATACGAATCGCACGTTTGAGCCTGAAAGGGCCCAAGTGCACAAACCCTTTGGGTGGAAATGTTGGGTTCAAGGACACATCTTCACCAGATCTGAGGCCGACGAGGATGTTCGGGCCTGAAGGGCTCATAGAGCAAAGCCCAGGGGGAAGACCCTGGGTTGGAGTCTTCAGGCCAACCTAGGCCCTGATACGAATCGCATGTCCAAACCTGAGGGGGACCCAGGTACACAAACCCCAAGGGGACGAAACCGTGGGTTCAATGACAAGATCAGGGACGACGACGATGTTCGGGCCTGAAAGGCCTAAAGAGCAAAGCCCAGGGGCGAAGACCCTGGGTTCAATGAACCAATCATGGTGCGGCCTGAAGGGTCGCGAGAGATCACCGCAGACCCATGAGGACGCAAGAACTGCGTCAGGAGCCCCCACTGCCTCGACGTGGGGGCATTCAGTGGTCCGAGGTAAGAGGAAATGGCATCGGTCTCCACACCTGATATTCTTTCCTCTTGTACCCAGGGTAGCCTCGCCTAAGGCTCGGCCAACCCTGGGCTGTGTTATGTATCCCCTACAG
>JBGGMQ010001009.1:0-6010 GCA_041287975.1 Verrucomicrobium sp.
TCCATCCCCTCAAAATGTCACCCCGCATCGCGGGGGCAGTCACTTGGTGGAGGCGAGGGGAGTTGAACCCCTGTCCGAACCACCTTTCATGAAAGCGTCTCCATGCTCAGGCAATAATTTGATCTCGAAGTCCAGCCTCCCATTGCCAGGATGCCGTATATCCAGCGTTCTGTAGATCTCACCTCAGGGCCGCTCGCACGCCCTTTTGGCCAGCCTGTAAGTAGTCGCTCCTCCAATTCACAGACTTCACTGGAGGAACGTCACCGTCAATTAAGCGGCGAGGGCAAGCTCGTTAGAGTTCGCATTTAGTTTGTTTGATCCGAATTGTTAACGCGGCCAACGAATCATCCGCGGCATGCAGCCTCCACTTCTAGCAATCCGTCGAAACCAGAACGCCCCCAAGTGAAAGTCACTTCTTCAAGATAGCGTTACGCGGCCCGAATGCAAGCGGAGACAGGAATAACTCACGAGGCTCCATGTCCTCCCCCCCTCGGCCCTCTTCCTAAAATCCCCCAACCGCCTCATGCAGCGCATGAGCCTCGCCGGGCAGTTGCCGAATTTTGTTCGTCGGCACCGACTCAGAGGATAGAAAGACGACGGCTCTCAGGCCGTCGGTATAGTAGGGGTCCCCGGTGAGATTGTGCCTTGGCTGATCACGTGGTGCCATGCCGACTCCTTTGGTCCACCCTAGTGCTTTGGCGCTTTGGGTGCTGATGGATTCTGCGACCAGGTTGTCGCGGCTCTCATCCACATCCGCAGCCACCCGGTGCGTGGTCAGGTTCCAGGTGTGGCGGGTAAATCTCACTCCTATATCCCTGCTGATCTGCCCTACCCAGACGGGTTGTCCATCGATGCGCCAGTCGGTCAACCAGAGTCGCATGTGGTTGCGTCGTTTGGCGGACGGTCTTGGGCGCTGCAGGGCCAGATCCTCTTGACGGTTCTCCACGTACATGGGACTCACCGGGCCGGTTGGGAATCCGCCCCCCAAGATAACGGCAGAGGCCTCTCGCAACGAGGACCCAAGGGTGATCGGCTCCGCGAGTTTCCAACCGTTGCGAATGCCTACCTCCAGCAATGTTTCCAGCTTGCCCACCAAGACCACGTTGAGTGGATCCCCAGGTTTCAAACCGCCTTTGCCCGTGGTGCAGGCCTGCATCGTCTCCAGCTTGGTGCAAAGCCCGGCCCAATTCAGATTCTTTCCCTGCGCTGCGGAGCGGGCTTCAAGTTTCTTCAGGTCAAAGTTGGCCCGGAATCCGGGAATCTCTGATGCAAAGGCGAAGCGGTGCAATTCACCCCCGCCCAGGAGTTCAATGTTCCAGGCAACGGCCCCAGGTGCGGCAGGAGCATACACCAGCCCAGACCTGCGTTGGCCAGGCGGGATCACCCCCGGCATCGCATTCGCTTGATGCCAGGCGTCGATTTTTGGATCGACATGAGAGCCTCCCAACGGGTGGTCCCGGTAGGCCACCTCATCGGGCGGGATGTAATCGCGGCTGATCCCGACTGGCAAAAAGGCCAGCGGATGCGGCGTGCCGTTTTCTACCTCCACCCACAGTGGCTGGATGGCTTTTCGCGGCGACCGACGCTCCAGCACGGTCACCTGCTCATGGTCAGAGAGAGGAGTGGACCGTACGATGAGTCCGCCCTTCTGGCGCAGGGTTGCCCGGCTGCGGTAAACTTCTGCGGGTTCCATGCTCGGCACCGTGCCGCAACTTGTCATAAACAGGCTTGCAGCGCCGAGACTGAGGACGCTGAAGCGGGGAAGGAAATTCATACGGTGGGGCCAGAGTAGAGAACGTGGAGGCTACCGCAAGAAGTCTTCCCAATACCACCCTCCAAGCGCAAAACCTCTCCTTAGGGTGCGGAATTTTGCCGGGCTTCCCACTCCAGCATGCCGGTCATTGCCCAGGCCGTGCCCCAGTAGTTGGACGTCGGGATCGCTTTGTTAGGGTCTCGCCCCCGCGTGCTCGGTACAGACCAGCTTCCATCATCCAATTGTGTTTGACGCAAAAAGTTGAGCGCTTTTGTCGCCGCATTTTTGACTTCAGGTGTCTTTGTTCCTGTGCGGGAAAGAGCATAGAGGGCCAAGCCCGTACCAAAGGCATCGCCGGGTTCCTTGGCCAGCCAGCCCCAACTGCCATCCAGGTGTTGTAGACTTAGCAATGTGGCATGCAGGGCCTCGTCTTTAGGGTGCAAAAGGCACTGGACGGCATGCCATTCGGTGCTTTGTCCGGCATGCGGGGCCAACTGAATGAATGCCGTTGCCTCTTCGCGAGCCTTGCTGAGCGCTGCTTCAGATGCCGGATCCGCATATGTCTCCTTCAAAGCCAGCAGCACCCACAGAGTCGTCACCTCATCATTCTCCCGGGCCGGTCGTTTGCTGAGCGGCAGCTGTCCCCCTGCTTTCCACGAACCATCTTGCTGCTGGTGCTCAAGAAGCTGTGCCCGGAATTCATTGATCCAGTCTTTATTCAATCTCCTGGCATCGGTCTCACCTTTCAGGTCCGGCGAAGCACCGTCTGGGTTCATCGCGAGGATGAGAAATGCCATGGTGGCGATGTTGACTGCGGCGACCATCTTCTGCCCCTGCGATTCGCCGCTCTGATTCCAGTGGCGCCAGTCCACCGACCATTCGGAAAGCTCCGCCAGCTTTTTGGAGTCGATGTCCCACCCCTGTCTCGCGGCCAGATGAAGTCCCCACAACATGGACGGGACCTGATGGCAGCTCACGCACCCGCGGTCGTCGATCCACTCTTGTCCCTTGGACTGCACATAGGGGAGGGCGCGAGAAATCACGCGTCTTGCATCTTCATCGTCCTTGTCTCGCGGCTCTGCCGACAGAGCGTGTCCCGCGACTAGGACGACGGCCTGAAGGAGAAGAAACGCATATTTCATGGCTGCTCTCTTGATGATCTCAGAAAAGAGCCGTTGCCGCTCGAAAAAAACTCAATCCAGAGAAGCGGGTGTCTCGTCACCCTGATAGTGAACCCGTGGTCTACCCTTAGGCGGTCCATTTTTCCCAGTAAGCGCACCTTCATGGCCCCACCCGAAGTTATTGAGAAAGAGGGAGGTTGGGATTTTCCCACACCCTCCGCACCAGACAAATCAACTCAAAAACGCCCCCCTGTTCATGAACACCAAACGCATCGCCGCCAAGGGCTTTTTCGCCCTGGCCTCCGTCGTTGCTTTCACGCTCTCTCTACCCACGCCGTCTCAGGCGCAGGGTCAGGGGGCGGATGGCACTATCCCAACCCTTGCCCCCACCACCCCCACCACCCCGGGTGAGCCTGTCAGCACCCAGCCAGTTGGCTCTGGGTTCGTCATGTTTGAAAAGCGCATCTACGTCGTCAACAACGGCCAGGCCACGCCTTTGGTGGAGGACAAGAGCGTGCAGAATCTCCGCGTCACTTCGAGCGGTGTGAAGGATGCGAATGACGTCCCTGTCGTCATTCCTTCCGGATCCATGCTCGGGTTGGACGGTAAAATCGTAAGAGCTCCGGGCGGGTTGAGATACACCGACGGCTCTCCGGCCACGACCGATACCAGCGTGCCTCCCGCCACACCTGCCAATGCTGGCGGCACAGCGACCTCGACGACCGCACCCACGGTCACCACTCCGGCTGGCTCGCCCCCGATTGGTGGCAATCCCAGTTATCCAGATCGCGGAGTTACGGGTGAGAACCTTTCCGGCCTTGCCCCCACCGCAACTGCTCCCGGCACGGCAACCAATGTAAATGGAACATCGGGTGCCACCCCATCTCAGGCGCAGGGCGGTGCAGCCATGTCCGGCAGCTCTAGCTCCGGCAACACCAATTCCAACCGAAACAATGATCGGGATTCCCGTGGTGGCGGTGTCTACGACCCTAACGGTGTGGTGGTGAATCCTCTTGGTACAGGCACCATTGCCAATCCCGTACCGGCCCAGGCTGGCGTCAATTCGGGAAACAACGTCAACTCGACCAACAACGCCAGTAATCCGGCGATGAATAGTACCAATGGTAATGCCAACGCGAATCAGCCGGCGAATGCCGCATCAACGCCTGCCAATGGGGCCAACACCGCCACGGATACGAATGCCGGCAACATCAACAGCCCGGCGCTGAACAACAACAACAACCGTACGACGACGAACGGGAACACAAACAACCCCAATGCTCGCTCCACGAGCAGCGGCAACTCGAATTCTACGACCACGAACACCGGCGCAAATACCAGCACGGGTTCAAGCACGAATACGAATTCGAACCGGACGACCGGGACCAGTAGCAGCTCCACCACCACTTCCGGTGGCGGTTCGGGCGGTAGTGGTGCGCGCCCCGCCAGTGGTTCCAGTGGTGGAACCAGCAGCGGCGGCGGTAGCGCCGGAGGTGCCGCTCCTCGGTAACTCAACAGGGCGCGTTGTCTGCTGGATTCACGGATCGCAGCGAACAAACGCCATCAGACATCTTTTGGCCATGAACGGGGTAGGGTACGCCGGGAGACGCTCTCCAGGCGTACCCTTACTGCTGTAACACCAAGGCCACTCAGTACCATCTCACCCTATTTCACACGATGAAACTTCTCCTTTCCAGTCTCGCTGCTGCCGTCCTCGGAGGTGTGCTTTTCTTCACGGCGGCTCCAGTTTCACTTACGGCCCAGAATCAACTGGTTGATCCACGGGCACCGATCCAGCCCGTGCCTCAAGTGCAGTCAGCTGACAACCGCATCGAGCAATACCGGGTCATCGAAATCAGCACGATCCCCATGACCAATGCTCGCGGAGGTGCTGCTGGCACCCTGGAGGCAGTCTTGAACGAACAGGCCAGTCAGGGCTGGCGCGTTCGGGAAACTTCTGGTTCATTCCTCATTCTGGCCCGCTAAAAATGTATCGGGCTGGGTTATCCCGTCGATGCCTTGATTGCCATGCCCACGCGCCTCTGGATCTGGCTCCAAAACTCGCTGAGCGTGCTGGTAATAGGAGTCGCTCCGCTGTCTTCCTCCGTATCAATCATTCCCGAATGGCTTCACTGGCCTCCTCGCTTGCTGGGTGGGGTCGGTATCATTGTTGGAGCATACTTTGGCATAGCAGGTGTGCGTGACCTTGGAGCGAATCGCACGCCGCATCCTGTTCCCAAGGGGCCAAGCAAACTCGTTACACACGGCATCTATGCTCGGGTCAGACATCCGCTCTACTCAAGCCTTATCCTCGTCTCGTTCGGCTGGGCCTTGGTCTGGCTCAGTGGAGCAGCGCTGGTGCCCGCTGTGGCTCTCACTAGTCTTCTGATTGGCAAAGCCAGAGTTGAAGAGTCGTTCCTGCGTCGCAGGTATCCGGAATATGTGGCCTATGAAAGTCGGGTAGGGCGATTCTTCTAGGACACTCCACCTTAAGCCTTCGCTATGAAACGTCGCCGAGTCACCTCCACGAGTATCATGTCAATCGGGTATGACGACGCGACTAAGATCCTGGAGGTGCAGTTTAAGAGCGGAATCTACCAGTACTTCCCTGTTCCGAAGGCTGTCTACAAGAGATTCCTCGTCGCCTCGTCGAAAGGACGCTTTTTCAATCGTTTCATCAAGCCCACGTATGACTATGCCGAGGTGGAGGGGTGAGGGTTTCCTTCCCACCAGACAGAGAGTCTGGAGGAGCTCTTCTGGTTCGTTGCTCAGGCTCGTTTCAACGGGCTGCCTCACTTTTTCTGCGCCGTCTTCGCATCCTTTCCACCGGCCGCCTTGGTCTTGGCCTTTTGCGCCTCTGCCAGAGCCTTGTGAGTATCAGTGCCCACCCACACGCTGGTGCATACCGCAGGGGCACCGGCAAAGTCACCACCAAGATTGAGGACGAGGGCATCGCCCAAGGCAATTTCCTTGAGCGTTGCGGGCTGATCTAGCGAGCCTTTCCAGACCTTCGTATCCTTGTTCACGCGCAGCAGGCTCCGGCCAATGTCCGGTGGGCGCTCCATGTCGCCATTGTAGTTTTTCACCTCGGGAATCTGCCAGCCGACCTCAAGCGTCAAACTCGAAGTATCCGCAG
>JBGGMQ010001010.1:0-4343 GCA_041287975.1 Verrucomicrobium sp.
CTTGAGTTCAGCAAAGACGAGACCATGCACGGCGAAGTGACCGCCAAGGATGGCAAATTCTACGTCGCCCTGCTCGACAAAGACATGAAGCCAGTGACGCTGGGTGAGCAGGTCCTGACCGTCACCGCGGGTGACCGTGACAAGCCCACCAAGGTCGAAGTGACCAAGGAGAACGGCAAGTTCGTGCTCCCCATGCAGAAGGGCGAGGCTTACTGGGTGATCGTCCAGTACAAGCCTACGGCGAAGGCCAAAGCCATCACGGCACGCTTCCAGTATGACGCTGGCAACTGCGACGTCTGCAACAACCCTGAGTGGCTCTGCAAGTGCAGCGCAGAGAAGGAGAAGGAAGGCAAGAAGAAGTAATTCCTGCCTCATCCCCTGACTACCTCAGGCACCCTCCCTGCTACACTGCGGGGAGGGTGCTTCTTTGTTTTACCTGAACTCGCTCCCCACTCCCATGACCACCTTCCAGATCCTGAAATTTCTCATCAGTGCCGGAGTGATTGTGCTGGTCACGGAGCTGGCCAAGCGAAACAACTTCGCCGCCTCCATCATCCACTCCCTGCCGATCATGTCCCTGCTGGCCTTCATCTGGCTTTATGTAGAGAAGCGGGACAAGGAGCTGATCGCCAGTCACGCCTTTGGCACCTTTTGGTTCGTCCTGCCCACCCTGCCGATGTTCCTGGTACTCCCGTGGCTGCTGCGTAAAGGGTGGGGATTCTGGCAGGGAATGGGAGCGTGCGTGGTGGGCACTTTCCTGCTGTATCTGGCCACGATGTACCTGCTGAAAGTCGCCGGGGTCAAAATCTGAGGTTTGCGCCGAAGCATGTCCAAGGTTGAAAAACCGCACTTTCCACAATCCAACTCATTGGCTATGAGCCTTTAACGCACTCAAGAGAAGCTCATTTTGAGTCAACAAAATTGGATTGCATGTGACACAAACTTCACATCCCATCATTCGCTTGCAGCCCCCCTGTGATGTTGGATGCTATTCACACCCATTAGTCCAACTTCTCTTGCACGACCCGATTTGATCAGTCATGAACGACCGCCACATTCTCTCCAGTTTTGACCAGGCCCTCGACCAGCTTCGTCAGGACCTTTTCCACATGGCCAGCGTGACCACACAGAATCTTAATGATGCTGTGCGCGGACTGATTGAGCGTGACACCGACCTCTGCAACAAGGTGATTGCCGAAGACGAACAGGTGGACCAGTACGAGAAGAAAATAGACGCCACCGGCATCGCCATCCTGACTCGCTTCACTCCCCTCGCCCAGGATTTGCGCCGCGTGGTGAGCACCATGAAGGCCTCCAGCAACCTGGAGCGCATCAGCGACCAGGCCGTGAACATCGCCCGGCGCGCCAAGCGCATTCTACAGAGCCTCGACCTTCCTGAGACTCGCATGATCGAGCCCATCCACGCGCAGGCCATGTCCCTGCTCAAGGATTCCGTCCAGGCTTTCAGCGTCGAGGACGTGCCTCTCGCCACCAGCCTTAAGGCTCGCGACAAGGAACTCGACCATCAGCAGAACGAGTTCATCGTGCGCCTCACCAAGCGCATGGAGGAAGACACCTCCCGTCTCAAAGACTACATTGATCTCGTCTTCATTGCCCGCTTTCTGGAGCGTGCTGGCGACCACTCCGTGAACATCGGCGAAGACGCCGTGTACGCCGGCGTGGCCAGAGACATCCGGCACGAGCATTGATTTTAGAGGGCGAAGCGGTCAGCGGCAGACGCTGGACACGTGTTAAATCCTGGAATTGAAAGATCAGTCATACCCAAGTCTTGCTGGCTGTTGCCAGGGACTTGGGTTTTTTGTGGGCTGGGGGTGGGGTGGCTTGGGCGTCAGCAGTGTGGCAAGGCCGTCTCAGTTCTTGGTCGCCACGTGGAGGACACACAAAGTCGATTGGCAAATGGGTTGCCACCCGGCAAGAGGACCGAGAAGCGAGACGCTTCTTCCACGCTCCTGGCGGCCGTACTCCTAATGCCTCTTCTACACCGTAGCCACCAACTCTGGCACGGGAGCCCCACGCACTTCGGCGACTTTCCTTGGGATCCTGATCGTAAAGACCGTCTCAATCCCGGGGCGGCTGTGAAGGGTGATGGTACCTCTATGGGCTTCGACGGCGCGTTTCACTATGGACAGCCCGAGGCCAGTGCCTTTGATCTCCTGGGAGTGGTGGCGGGCGACACGGTAGAAGCGCTTGAAGACAAAGGGCAGATCGGCGTGGGGGATGCCGACACCGTTGTCGCGCACCTGAATTTCAGAGTAGTCTTCTACCTGGCGAAGACGGATGACGACTTCGAGGCCCTTCGCGAGATTCTCTTTGAGGGCGTTGCTGACAAGGTTGAAAAGGATCTGGTCCCAGTAGTAGCGGTCTCCTGAAACGTACACGGCAAGACCACTGTCCATGTCCAACTGGACGCGGGCTTCTTTGGTCTGGATGACGGGACTGAGGCGGTGCACCACATCCTGAGCGCAGGCACGGAAATCAAACTCCTCGGCACGCACGGCCTCGGGTTCCCCGGATTCCATACGGCTGATGACGAGGAGGTCCTCCACCGTCGAAGCAAGGCGGTCGCCATGCTTTTTCATGACGGTGTAGGCCCGCTTGGCTTCATCTGGGCTGACGATGTCCCCCTCCACCAGGTTCTCGAGGTACCCGTTGATGATGGAGAGCGGCGTGCGCAGCTCGTGGGAGGCGTTGGCGACAAAGTCCTTGCGGATCTTCTCCAGCGCATGCTTGTCTGTCTCATCCCGGATCATCATGAGCATGGCCCCTTCCATCTCGGGGAACATGTTGGCCTGGAGAGGCAGGACCTCCACAGAGTACACACGATCCTCAATGGTATGGGCCAGGCCACGGGTGGCAACGAGGAACTCCTCCTTCATACGCTGCCCCTTTTCCGAAGAGGAGGCGGCAAGCTCTACGATTCGGTGGTCACGCACGCACTCCAGGAGAGTTCGCCCGATGGGTTCCGAAATGGGGTCAAAGAACCGCATGGCACCGCGGTTCACGAAAATCACCTTCAGCGCATTGCTGACGATGAAAAGCCCGTCCTCAATGCCATCCACCAGGAGGTGGAGCATTTCAGCCCGGCGTTGAGTTCGTTGCAGGAATCCCTCTTCCATCTTCAACTTCTTCATGAGCTCAGCTTCCAGCTTGCGCACGTGAATCTTTGACCGCCACCACAACCAGCCGCAAACCAGCAATGTGACTAGCACCCCGATGGCAAAAGCGGTCATTTGATCGATGCGGGCCGGGATGCGTCAACCAATGGCGGTACTAGACCGCAACAGCCACGACGGAGGGTTCCTTGAAAATGTAGCCGAAGCCACGCGACGTCTGGAGCCACTCGGCGTAGTCGCCGAGTTTTTCCCGCAACCTTTTGACATGGGTGTCAAGTGTACGGGTACGGACCTGCTCCGTGTAACCCCAGACTTCCTTCAGGATGTAGTCACGCTCGACCACCTCCCCCTTGCGGCTGGCAAGAAGGTGCAGGAGCTTGAATTCCAGAAGGGTGAGGTCCATGGGCTGACCTCCGAGATTCAGCTTCACGCCGGAAAGGTCAAACTCAAATGGTCCTTCTTTGAGCTCGGAACCGGAGGTGACCTGGGTGGCACGACGAATGAGGGCCTGCACGCGCAGCACCAGCTCTTTCGGGCTGAAAGGCTTGGCAAGGTAATCGTCGGCCCCCTTCTCCAGGCCGGCAATGCGGTCCTGGGTCTGGCCTTTGGCAGTGAGCATGATCACTGGGATGTGCTGGGTGGACTCATCCTCCCGCAATTCCTGACAGACGCCGAAGCCATCCCGGCCCGGCATCATCACATCCAGAACGATGGCGTCTGGCTTGCGCCGACGTACCTGAGCCAGCGCTTGAAGGCCGTCTGCGGCCTCCACAGTTTCGAACCCTGCCCGGCGGAGATTCATCCCGACCAGTTCACGAACATCTTCTTCGTCGTCCGCGATGAGAATGAGAGCTTTGTCTGACATAGGTGTGTTGGGGATGTCCCCCTCCGAATGTGACGGTTTCGTAGAGCACAACAAACCTGCTAGTGTGACGAGTTTGTCACCACTTCTCTATACTCTGCTATAAGGAGAGCTTTTCAATCAGTAGCAGCCACTTTCGCAAATGGGCCTCCCAAGTCAGCGGCACAACGGTTTCCCGGGCAGCGGCCCCTAGACGAGCCCGGGAGGCTTCATCCATGCTGAGAGCCTTTTTAATATTCTGCTGCAGCACGCCCGGATCCTGCGGCTGGGGAAGCAGCAGGCCGTTGGAGCCATCCTGAAGAAGATCGATGGCTCCGTCATTCACTGAGATCAACCCCGGCAACCCG
>JBGGMQ010001011.1:0-3942 GCA_041287975.1 Verrucomicrobium sp.
ATGCGATTGGCGGCGTGATCAATATTTTTTCCAAGCGGGCCGAGTTTACCGATACGGTACAATCAGGGGGTGAGCTCTACGGTCGCTACGGCACCAATGACCGCGAGAATACCGAGTCCTTCGACTTTCACGTCACTGGACCCACGCTGGCCTTCTCTGCCGGACTGACGCACCAAGATGTAGACGACTACAAGGGACCCGGAGAAGGTCGTTTGAGCCCGTCGGGTTTTGAAGCGCTGGGTGGATACGCCAACCTCGCGTTCCGACCAGTTGAGGGCCACACCTTTCGACTGTCGTGGATCCACAATGAGAGGGAAGATGTAGACAGTTATGTGCAGTCCAAGCTCAATGCCAACGGCATCCCCCGGCTTTTCAGTCCCACGGAACGCCGCGGGATCGTGAAATTCGACTACACCGCAGAGGACCTCGGTTCGTGGAGTCAAGAGTTGAAGGTGTACGGGTACTACCAGTACTATGATGGCGTGCGCGACCGACGCGTCCAGAGCGGGCCGGCATTGACCACGACCCGCACAGACACTGAACAGGAAGTGCTCGGAGCGGGAATCCAAAATGCCGCACAATGGGGCAAAACCCGGTTGATCTACGGGGTGGACTACCGTCGCGAATACCTCGACTCAACCCTGACGCAGACCACCCGCAGCCCGGGTTCGAGTGCCGTGTCGGAGCCCTTTGGAAACACTCCTGACGGGAACTATGACGTGTTCGACGCATTTACCACACTGGAGTTCCGGCCTACAGATGCGCTTTTGCTTTCCGTCGGTGCACGATTTGAAAACTCGCATCTCGACTCCGGCCCCGTGGCCAGCGATGTCATTCCAGATGCCGGCTATGATGTGGACGACCTGCGCGTGGACAAATCCTGGCAGTCGGTGACTTGGAATGTGGGTGCGATTTACAGCATCACCAAAGAGTGGGATCTGGTCGCGAACATAGGATCAGGATTTCGCGCTCCCACTTATTCCGATCTACTGAGCGCGGGACCGCCAGTGTTCTCCAGCAGGGTAGCCTCCCTGCCCAGCCCGGACCTTGATCCCGAGAAGTCCATCTCCTACGAAGTGGGGCCGCGCTACCACTCGCAGCGATCCTCGGCCTCACTCGTGGGTTACTGGACTCAGTTGTACGATCTGGTATCGACAGAAACCTCTGGCACAGTCGTCATCCCCGGCCAGGGGACCTTCGAAGCACAGCGCAAGTCCAACAGTGGTGAAGGCTACGTAGCTGGTGTGGAGTTTGCCCTCACCTACGATCTGAATGATGACTGGACGCTCTTTGGCAATGCCACCTACACCTACAGTCAGGACACGACCTCCGACGATCCGTTGCGCTTCACCCCTCCGCTCTACGGCTTGGTGGGTCTGAGGTATACCGCACCCTCCCGGCGCTGGTGGGTAGAGGTGGTAGAAGTCTTTGCGGACCGCCTGCGCCGCCATGCTCCCACTGATGAACAGGACGCTGGCTTCTCCACTGACCCGGCCTTTGGTTCGCCCAACAGCTCGAACAATCCGCCGTTGCGCGATGATTATGAAATCCCCGGCTGGGCCGTGACAAACATCCGCAGCGGATTCAACGTCTGGCAACGGGATCAGCGATCTTTCGACATCACTGTGGACTTCAACAACATCTTTGATGCGCGCTACCGGGAAGCTTATTCACAGCAGCAAAAGGTTGCCCCAGGCTTCGGTGTTGTGGTCGGTGCACGGTTGACATTCTAGGCCGCCATGAGACTTCCAAGTCCGTTCCGAGTGATGTGGGGAGCGGCCATGCTGCTCCTCAGTCTGACGCTCCCCGCACTGATCTCAGCGGCACCGCCCCCTACGAAGATCGCTTTCGTAGGGGTGTGGGACAGGTCCATGGCCCTCGTGGATGCCGCCTGCCGGGAACAGGGCCTTTCGGCCGTATTTGCCAAGGCGGGAGAGTTCGGCAAGGAGGCCGGGACGGCTGACAGCGCGGCCTTTCCGCTTGTCATGGTCTTGAACCTGGACGCGGCAGAGTCCCCTGGATTGACGGAAAGGCTGAAGAACTCAAGGGAGAAAAATCCCCGGCAAAAAGTGCTGGCACTGGACGTCCGTGGCAGCCATGCGGATCTGGACAAAGCTGGCCTGCTGGAGCAGGACGCGACGCTCATGGCCTACTGGCGGGCCAACGGCCCGATCAACCTGAAGCGTCTGATGCAGTACTGCCGGGTGACCTACCTCGGCGTTGCGGGCACGACAGATCCTCCGGTGCTCATACCGGAATTCGGCTACTACGACCCCGGTCGCGAAGATCCGTTCGAGGAATTCACAGCCTACAGGGAGTTCAAACGCTCTCTAAAGCGATGGAAGGAAGGGGCACCCACGGCGGTGCTCCTCATCCAGCAGTCCTTCTGGATCACACGGGACCTGAACGTGGTGAATGCGCAAATCTCTGCACTGGAAAAGCATGGTCTCAATCCTGTGGTGGTATTTGGGGACCGGGAAGGCCGGATGACAGAACTGGTGAAAGCCGCGCAGCCCACTCTGCTCATCGAGGACCGCCATGGCTCCATGTGGCAGAGCAATGCGGTGATCAAAGAGCTGGATGTGCCCTACCTACGACCTATCTCCATGCTGGGCTACACCGTGGACGAGTGGCGGAAGGATCCTCGCGGTCTGTCGGTGCGCGATGTAGGCATGTTCATGTCCCTCCAGGAATCGTGGGGAACCATTGAGCCTGTGGTGGTGGGAGGCTTGCACGCGAACATACAAGGTTTCCGGCTGCATGAGCCCATTCCAGACCGCATCGAAGCATTTGCGGCGAGGGCGGCCCGCTGGGCGACACTGAAAACCAGACCAAACGCCGAGAAAAAGGTGGCAGTCATCTACTACAACAAGGGATTGGGGCAGGACGATTTGGTGCGCGGCAGTCCCACAGGAGCCTTTTTGGACGGACCGGAAAGCCTGGTCCGTTTTCTGCCCCGGTTGCAAAAAGCGGGATACGCGATCCAAAATCCGCCTGGAACGGCAGCGGAACTCATCGCTACGATGAAGAAGCGAGGGCGCAACTTGGGCCCTTGGGTGCAGGGGGATCTTGAAAAGCTTGCCGATGAGGGCAATCCAGCATTGATCCCGCTTCGCACCTACCAGCGATGGTTTCAGGAAAAGCTGAGCGAAGCCAACCGGAAGGCGGTGGTGGAAAAGTTTGGCCCGCCGCCAGGCAGGCTTATGGTGGTGCATCGCAATGGCGAGCCCCACATCGTGATCCCACGAATTGAGCTGGGAAATGTGATCCTCGCCCCCCAACCCGAGAGAGGGGAAAAACAGGATGACAAGCTCCTGCACTCCAGGGACGTGCCACCTCCTCACAACTATCTGGCCTTCTACTGGTGGCTGGAGGAGGAATACCATGCGGATGCGATTGTGCACTGGGGCACGCATGGCACGCTGGAGCTGCTGCCTGGCAAAGAGGCCGGCCTGTCTGAAGACTGCTGGAGCGACATCTGCGTCGACCGGCTCCCCGTAGTGGACCTGTGGATCACCGACAATCTTGGCGAATCCACACTCGCCCGCCGTCGTTCCTATGCCGAACTCGTGGACCACATGGTGCCACCCGCCGTGGGAGCAGGATTGAAGGATGAGTTCAAGACCCTGCACGAAGACATCCACAAGTTCAACACCCTGGAGAACGGCCTGCTACGGGAGGAATTCAGGAAACGCATCGCTCAGCAGGCTCGCGCAGAATCTCTGCACGCGGTGGCCAAGGCCCTCCCTGGGGAAGAACTCTATACAGACGACATGGTGGCGCGGGTGGACCAGCATCTCCATGAGCTTTATGACGCCCAGACTCCGATGCGACTCCATGTGCTGGGCGAGCCACCGGTGGCCGAGGACATGGTGCCGTATCTGGTCTCGATTCTAGGAGAGAACTTCCTGAACCACCTCAGTGAAGCAAGCCCTCTGATCA
>JBGGMQ010001012.1:0-3275 GCA_041287975.1 Verrucomicrobium sp.
TCACCCAGATGACCAGCTTCTTTGCCCGCACTTCTTCATCTGGTCTCTGGGCGAGTTCTTTCCTCACCTCAGTCGAGCCCTGACCGTTCTTGGCGATGACATCCAGCGGACGCTGCAGGAGCAGACTCAGGTGCTGGGCGAAGCCCGCCTGGATCAACTGATCCGGCTTCTCGGGATTCTCGAAACCCAGACCCGGATCGTCATAGATGTTCACGAAACTGTCCCCCAGCAGGACCACCGGGGAATGCTTGTCGCGGGTCCCCTCGCCAATCACCCCCAGGAACTGCTCCTCCTCTTCGAAGAACTGCTCTGGCTCTTTGAGATCCAGCAGTTTCACGAGATCCCCCATGCTGCTGCGAAGCACGCCGTCCACAGCGCGAATGGTCCGGAACCCAGGTCCGAGCGCCTGGGGATACTTGCTTTTCACGTGGTCCGCCACCTTCTCAGCCGCCAGGCGCATCGCTTCAGGCGTCCAGTGGGTGTCCTGCTTCAGGAACGCCTCTTTCTTCAGCTTGAGATTCTCCTCCGTCTCTTTGGCGATGTCCCGGTTCTGCGAATTCGCTTCGAGGTAATACACATGCTTGCGTTCACCCCTCAGTTTCGAAAAGTCCTGTGTGAAGTCCAGCACATCCACCCCGTGCTCACGCAGGAGCTTGTAGAACGCAGGTGCATCCGGGTGGGTCAGCCAGGTGGAGGTGGAGTTGGGCGCGATGAATTCATTGTAGATCATCGGCTTCAAAGGCACCGGCACCAGCAGCAGGTCGATGCCGCGCTCCTTGAGCTGGGCCGCGTACTCGATGATAAGGTCCCGCGTCTCAGGGACCTTGCCGAGCTCAGGATCCTTCATCACGCTGAAAGGCTCCGGCTTGATCGGCCCGTAGCCTGAGAGGGCCCTCATGTCAGGATGGTAGAAAAGCCATCCGTCCCAGCCGAGATACGTCTTCATGTTGCCCTCACTGGCGTCGGTCAGCAGCATCGCCTGGGTGCCCTGACGCAGGGCCACGCTGTAGGGGGCATTGTCCGTAAGCTTTTCCACACTCCGGAGGTGGTGCACAATGTCCCCCTGGGCTGGCCGCCAGCTCACCAGCTTGGCAGCAGGCGTTTCCGCCCACTTGCCCTGTGCAGCCATCGAGACGTGCCAGACCAGGGCAGGCAGCCAAAGCATGAGCATGAAGCTCACGATGTAGAGGGTCGCGACGCCTTTGCCGACCTCAAAGACGGTCCGGCATCGCTCTTCCGCGAAGGGGTTGTGCATCTGGGACATGGTGGAAAGGAATAGAGGAACTTAGAACTGGAAGTAGAGGAACGGGCTGTGACCCCGCGTAAGCATGAGCGTGACCGCCAGCACGAAGAGAGGCACCGCGATGAGCGCCTTCCAAATGGTGAATCGTTGCAGCATGCTCTGGGTGTTCGGCATAAACCACACGGCAAAGGCACAGATGGCCAGTTGCAACAGGTTGAGCCCCCGCAACATCTCTGACTCCAGCAGCAACGCCGTGGCAGCCCGCGAACCCATGCCAAACATGGTGCCCAGGTATCGCCAGGCGACCTCGAAGTTCTCCGCCCGGAAGAACACCCAGGTGATCAGCAGGATGAAGAAGGTGATGAGAATCTTCACCAGCGCCGGAGCCCGACCGTAGAAGGAGTCTTTCCCCATCAATCGCTCCAGAGCGAGCATGCCGCCGTGGATCGCCCCCCAGATGACAAAGTTCCACGAGGCCCCATGCCACAGGCCGCCGATGACCATGGTGAGCATGAGGTTCACATAGGTACGCCCAGCCCCCTTCCGGTTCCCGCCCAGAGGGATGTAAAGGTAGTCCCGCAGGAACGTGGACAGGGAGATATGCCAGCGCCGCCAGAAGTCGGTGATGCTGACGCTCTTGTACGGAGAATTGAAGTTCTCAATGAAATAGAAGCCCAGCAGACGGGCCAGGCCTACCGCCATGTCTGAGTACGCGCTGAAGTCAAAGTAGATCTGGAAGGCGTAGGCCACAATGCCCACCCAGGCACTCAGCATGGTCAGTGAACCATCCCCGGCGCCAAAAGCGCTGTCAGCGATGGCTCCCATGGGATCTGCCAGCAGAATCTTCTTGGCCAGGCCATAGCTAAAGCGCGTCAATCCGAGGGCAAAGCCCTCTACCGTGTGCACGCGGTGGCGCATCTGGTGATCAATGATGCCGTACCGCACGATCGGACCTGCCACCAAGTGGGGGAACAGCGAGACAAAGCACGTGAAGTCCAGGAACGACTGCGCAGGCTTCGCATGGCCTCGATAGAGGTCGACGCAGTAGCTCAGGCTCTGGAAGACGTAGAACGAAATGCCCGCAGGCAGGATGATGTTCTGCAAAATGGCAGGGACCGCCACGGATCCCCAGCCCATCGACTCCGAGATGCCCTGAATGGAGCCCACGGCGAACGCGGTGTACTTGAAGAAGGCCAGAACCGCGAGGTTCGAGGTGACGGAGAGCACCACCCCTAGCTTCTTGCGCCGTCGCACGTCCTCGTCAGACCCGCCCCGCTCTTTGAGCAGATCGGCATTGGCGATCATTCGCCCGAGGTTGTAATCCAGCGCAGTGGTGCCCAGCATGAGCAGCACGAACCACGGATTCCACCAGCCGTAGAACACCATGCCGGCAATGGTCAGGTAGAGATGCCGCAGGGTGGTGCTGGTCTTCGCGCCCAGCAGCAGGTAGTAGCCCGTCACCACGATGGGCAGAAAGTAAAAGATGAAGATGTGCGAACTAAAAACCACGGGGTGGACTAAAGCGGGATTGAGCCCCGGTCAAGGGCATGCGACTCACGCGGGATCTCCCACGTGGGTGTGAACAGAATTGAATCACTCTCCCCGCTCCCCTCTACGGTGGAGTCAGCACTTGGCGGGCTTCCGCTGCATCCGTCGCGATCTGGGCTTTGAGCGCCTCAAGACCATCGAATTTCTTCTCGTCGCGCAGCTTCTTCACGAAGGCAACCTCCATCTGGTGCCCGTAAAAGTCACCGCTGGCCTCAAAAAGGTGCACCTCCAGCGTGCGATCCCCTTCCGAGCTCACCGTGGGCCGGAAGCCGAGATTGGCCACGCCCCCGTAGGTCTGCCCATCCATCAGCGCCCGCACCGCATAGACCCCGGTGGGTGGCAGCTCTTCATTCTCCACACGCACATTGGCGGTGGGAAAGCCCAAGGTGCGTCCCAGCTGCCGCCCAGCCACGACCTCCCCGAGGACAGTGTAGGGCCGCCCTAACATCTGCTGGGCCCGCGCAAAGTCGGCACCACGCACCGC
>JBGGMQ010001013.1:0-14640 GCA_041287975.1 Verrucomicrobium sp.
GTATGTTTAAAAAGGTGACATGGCGCAAACGTACGAGTGCCGGACCCACCATGCGGGTCTGACATGCGTTACCCAAGTCTTGCTGAACCAGGCTAAAGCCCGGCACTCCCTTTAGGCTCGCAATGACGCGGATCACCGTAGTTCCCGTAGCGGGTGGCGTGGCGAAGGGTGGTCGTGAGAGCGCAACGATCGCTTTCGCCTGGCATCATGACCAGCGACTCATCGCCTGTCAGACACAAGAGTTGTAGCACTCGCTTTTAACAAGCAAGAACCGTTGCTGGGCGAGCAACGTGAGGATGATGTTATCCTATGGGACCTCAACACGATCCAACGCGAGCTCCTCCTGCTTGGCATGGACTGGCCGGTGAATGAGGGCAGCGGGGCTCCAGCGAGCGGGGCATTGTCGAACTCTGCGCCAGCCATGTTCACCGCAGTTCCCCACCTCACATCTTCTTCGGCAAGTTCATGAAGGAACGAGTGATGGCATCCCGCAGACGGTCACCGCCGGCAAGTCTGCCGATCGCAATCATCACCTTCGCCGCAAAGGGTGCGAGGTAACCACTCTTCGGACGGCGCGCCGTGATCGCTTCCTCAATCACATCGGCGATCACAGAAGGATCAGCGGCCATTCTTTCCAGACTCGGTCCCGTGAACATGGCGTGCATCATGCGCACAGCAGGGGCGTAGGGGCCGTTGCCAGAAACTGCCAGCAGGCTATCGGCGGCGATGCCGCTCCACTCAGTCTTGATGGCACCCGGACGAATGAGAATGGCGTCCACATCAAAGGGGGCGAGTTCCTGTCGCAGCGAAGAGGTCAGGCCTTCCACAGCAAACTTTGTGGCATGATACCAGCCACCGTAAGGGGCTGCCTGCAGACCGCCAATGGAGGTGACGTTGAGAATCTTTCCCCACCGTTGCCCACGCATGTGGGGAATGACCAGTTGCGTGAGCCTTGCGAGGCCAAACAGGTTCACCTCGACCTGACGACGCGCGTCGGCCAGTGGCACCTCCTCAATGGAGCCATAGGAGCCGTAGCCTGCGTTGTTGACGAGGATGTCGATGCCGCCGGCTTCTGCGGCAATCTGCCCCACACAGCTCTTGATGGAAGCTTCATCGGTGACATCCAGATTGATCACGCGGATGCCGTGTTGTTTGAGCGGCTCCATCTTCTCCACCCGCCGCGCCGCCGCGTAAGTGGTGAGCCCCAGGGATGCCAGGCGCAGGGCCGTAGCCTCGCCGATGCCGGACGATGCGCCGGTGACCAGCGCGGTGCGTTGATTGAGTGGTTTGTTCATAGATTTAGATTATATTTTTGATGGTCTAGAGTGTCTAGTCAGTCAGTTTTTAAAGTGAATTGGAGCAAAGAGGGACAGGAGTGCGATCAGCGGGCAACGCCCCGCCAGTAGACCTCAAAGCCGGTGGCGATGTGGGCTTCGAGCGCCTTGCCCTTGAGGGTGCGAGCCAAGGCATCGGCAATGCAAACGGTGATCAGCGCCCCCTTCATCTGCTGGATGGAATCGATGCCGAGTCCCGACATGAATTCGCCGCGCTTGACGCCCGCTTCCAGTTGCTTTCTGACCGGACGGAAGATGCTTTCTGACTGCTTCAGCGCCTCCGGGGAGAGGGCGTTGGCGTTCAGCAAAAGGTTCATGACCTGCTGCTTGAGTGGGTTGGCCAATGCCCACACCACAAAACTCTTCCAGATCAAAAAGGAAGCGTCCCGCAGGTTTGCCGCACGCTGCGCTCCACTTTCGTTGAACAGGTCGATGATCTCATTCTTGATGTCGAGATACAGTGAATCGACGAGATCCTGCTTGTTGGGGAAATAGTTGAAGAGAGTGCCGTTGGCCACACCCGCAACGGCGGCGATCTTCGCTGTTGGGACAGCGAGGCCATTGGCCGCGAAAAGCTCAAGGGCGGCACGCATCAGTTGCGAGCGCTTCGGTTGGTCGGTTTTCTCTTTCACCAATAGAGAGTGCCGCGAGTTGACTGACTAGTCAATTTTTTTAATTTCAGCGGGCCTTTCTCTCCAAGGGCGTCCGCCGACACGCATCAAGACTTTGGCTCTTCGGTGACGCTCAGGAAGGTGCTGACTTGGTCGTTCTGATCCCTTACATCGCATGCTCCATATCAAGTGGCGTGATCTCAAAATCCAGATAGGTCGCCAGGGGAAGAGCCTGACACAGGTCGCGGACAGCCTGCGCACTGCGCTCCCGCATCAGCAGAAAGCATCGCCATTGCCCGGCGTCCGCCTGCCCCTGCGCGACCTGCAGGCTGAGCAACTTCCCCTGGCGTCGCAGTGTCTGTAGATGTTCGATCTCGGCGGGTACCTGGCTGACGTAGTGGTCGTCTGGCGTGCGGACCCGCCTCACCGTGACCATGAAGCGCGACAGGGTATCGACCGACGTGTCCGGGTCAAAGTCTGCCGCCAGTGGCAACTCGACAACCGGCTCGGAGAGCGCTCCGTTGATCCGTGTGCGCAACGATGCCAGCGTGGTTCTGCGGTCATCGTCCGTGCCGTGCGCCGCCTCCCAGGCCACAAAGGGAGGCAAGGGCGAGAAACCGTTGAACCAGAAGATGCCCTCGTGAATCGGTGCCAGCAATTGCTCCAACGTCGGGTGAAGCCCGGCCGGACCATACTTCACAGCGGCAGCTCCGGTGGTCATCAGCACCATGGCGCGTTTCCCTTTGCCCACACCATTTTCATACCAGCGACCGCGGGAGTAGATGCGCTTGTAGGCAAAGACCCGGTCCACCCAGCCCTTCAAGATGGCAGGCAGACCGAACCACCAGAGCGGGAAGGAAAAGATCAGCAGGTCGCATTCTTCCAGCTTGCGTATCTCGGCCTCCAGATCTGCGGCGAAGCCCTGGTGCTCGGTGGCGAAGGCCTCCTCCTGCTGCTGCTTGAGATAGGTGGGACTGGCCGTGGTCACAAAGTTCCGGCGGTCCGATACCGGCTGAAACCCCATGGCGTACAAGTCAGAGAAGGCAATCGTGTGACCTTGCTCGGCCAATGCTTTGACCACCAAGTCTGCCATGCTGCTGCAGAAGCTCTGGGGCTCATGGTGCGCGTGAACAACAAGGATGTTTGACATGTTGCCAAGGTCGGGCGCTACTCCGAAATCGTCAATTACCCACTATTTTGTGACATACTCACTCAAAGGTCTATTTTACTGATACTCAGCACTTTAACCGATGCAAATTCTATGAATTACGACGAATGCCCGATGATGCGGACTCTGGAGGTGATTGGTGGCAAGTGGAAACCGATCATCCTCCATTACCTCAACGAGGCACCCTGCCGAACGGGCGAACTCAGCCGGCTCATCCCGCATGCCAGCAGCAAGATGCTCACCCAGCAGCTGCGTGAACTCGAGCGTGATGGCATCGTAAAACGAAAGGTCTATCACCAGGTGCCGCCCAAGGTGGAGTATTCTCTGACGCAGCGAGGCGAATCCCTCCGCCCCATCATTCTCGCGATGGGCGAGTGGGCTCTCAAAAATCCAAAACCCGAGACCGCAAAGCCAGGTCGCGCGAAGCGTTGATCCGATCGAGTAAAGTCTTTGTCGCGGAAGATGCTTGCTCAAGTGTGGCTGCAGGGCCAATCATCTTCGACTGCGCCGCATAAAAGCCGATCAACAGGGTAGTTTCATTGAACGACTCATTCGATCGAAGCTGCGTCCCGATCATTGCCGTCGGTTGAAAAACGATGCCTGCTGAAAGCGCAGTCCGGCCAGCACTTGCTCTACGCGCTCGGGGGAGAGTGCTCCAATGCGCTCACCCAAACGCGCCTTGTACACCGACGACACCTGGGAGACCACGACAACGCTCTGCCTGGTCAGGCCGCCTTCTCCGGGTTCGAGCAACACGTTCCCTGGCTCACGGGCCCGGGCGAGATTGGAGCTCAGCGCGCAGACCACGACGGTGCTGATCCTTGAGTGGTTGAAGACATCCTCCTGTACGACCACATGAGGATGCGGGTAGCCTGGCACGGACCCTTTGGATTCGTCTGCAGCAATCCAGAACAGGTCGCCCTGGTTTATCTGGTCGCTGTGGGTTCCGTGTCTGGCATCTTCCTCGCGGTCCATAAAAGTCGTTGCAGAAGGGGGATTGGGCGGTCCGAAACTTGGAGCTATGCTGACACCGGTGGCACATAGGCCTTGCGGGCCATTTTGATCGCCTGGTGGTGATCTTCCGCCCAACTGACCAAAGGCGCGAGATGCTCGATCAGCGAATGGCCGAGAGGGGTAAGCGTGTATTCCACCTTCGGAGGCACGGTGGGATGCACGTGCCGGGTGACGAAGCCTTCCTGTTCCAGGGTGCGAAGGGTTTGAGCCAGCATGCGTTGCGAAATATCGCCCACCGCCCGCTTCAGAACGGAGAAGCGCTGTGTTCCCTGGGTGAGATGCAGGAGCACCAATAGACTCCACCGGTCGCCGATGCGGTCCAGCACATCACGGATGGGGCAGAGCTCCGCCTGGTCGCTGCCGCGTTGCACAGGGGGAAGAGACATTTTCATAGAACCTGATGCTGGGAGGCCTGGGCTGAACTGCGAAGGCGGTTACGCAGACGTAACCAGGTTACAAAAACAACCCCTCTTGCGGAAAATGGCTTCTCGGTATTCATTCGTAACCAGGATTCAAAACGGAACCTAACCACAATTCAAACACTATGAAAATCGTATTTTTTGGCGCAGGTGGAACCCTCGGCAGCCGCATTCTGAATGAAGCTCTCTCCCGTGGTCACACGGTGACAGTAGTTGCCCGCAACCCCGAAAAATTCCTCCAGCAATCGCGCATCACAGCCACTCCGGCTGGAGACTATGTTCCTGGGCAGCCTGTCGCGATCAAGGGCAGCGTGACAGTGATCCAGGGAGATGCGCTCCTTTCCAAAAGCATCGCCGCAGCAGCAATCGGCCACGATGCGGCCATCAGTTCCATCGGGGGCGATCCAGCGGGCTTCAAGCCGACCACCGCTGCGTTGATCGAGGGGCTGACCCGGGCCGGTGTGAAGCGGCTCTTGTGCGTGGGCGGGGCCGGCTCTCTGGAGGTCGCCCCAGGCGTCCAACTGGTGGATGCTCCAGGCTTCCCTGAAGCCTACAGAGCCACCTCAGAAGCGCATCGCGAAGTGCTCAATATTTTGAAGGCCAACACCTCGCTGGACTGGACTTACGTCAGCCCCGCCGCCGTCATTTTCCCGGGTGAACGGACGGGACAGTTCCGCCTTGGTGGTGACCAGTTGCTGGCAGATGAGAAGGGTGAAAGCCGCATCTCCGCCGAGGATTACGCCATCGCCTTCATCAATGAGCTGGAGCAGCCGAAGCACCTCCGCCAGAGATTCACTGTGGCCTATTGATCAGAGCGTGCCGGACTCAAACGGTACGAAACAGCGGGCCTCTGCAAAAGTGATGCAGAGGCCCACGGCTTGGGCAGCGGTTGTGATGGCCGGCCAAAGGTCCAGTTGCCCCTGCGAAAGTCATCGCCCTCTCCGGTTTGCGGTCCTTTTAAGCCTGGACGGCGTTGCTCATCGGTTGTGCATTATCGCTCCGCCAAGGGCTTGGCTGGATTCATCTGCAAAACTTTCGCGGTGTGGGTGTCGAGAAGGGGGAAGTACTCGTCATGGCGGCGCTCCAGATAGGCGCGGGTGCGCTTCATCACTTCCAGCAAGCGAGGTGAGGATGAAGGGTGCTCGCGGGCCAGTTTCTCATACTTGCCGACCACCGCCATCACCTTCTCCCGACTGAGCTCCTGCCCCAGCTTTGACTCCGCGAACTGCCGGTATGAGGAGCGGTATTCTGCGGAGTTCTCATAGAGACGGTGGAAGAGGCGGCCCCGATCCCCCAGCAGACCGTCAAAAGGCCGGCGCGAGTGATTGACGGCCCGGCCACCGATCATGTGCTCCACTTCATCAAAGGCCCAGTCCAGGTCCCAAGTGAGCGTCTGCCACACCGCCAGAGGATCGCTGCGATCGCGGAAATAAGCGCCCTGGTTGTTGTCGCCCGTTCCGGTGAAGGTGATGGCGAGCACCCAGCTATTGAGGGCCTGGAGATCAAAGCGAGCCGCCTCCTCAGGCATCATGATGGGATTGCGGGGCCGTCGAATCCAGCGCCGCCACTCCACATAGGCTTCGTTGTCCTCCTTCTCCTGTGCCTTCAACCGCACCCATTCCGCGTCCCTCAGCCCAAATCGACGCGACAAGAAATCCGGCGACTGATGCTCATACACGAAGAACGGTGCTTTGATCTCGGTGCCGTTTAAGTAAACTACCGCAGGTGCGCTGCGGGAGACATGGCACCCCGCTTGAGCGGCCAGCTCCGTGGCCAGGGCGGAATTAAACCGGCTGGGATGAGACGCGTTCATGAGGATCACGTGCTCCATCGGCGGCGTCTCGGGGCCAAAGAAAAGTCCTGCGGGGGAGGACGGACGTCCACCATAGTCTTCGCGGAAGACCAGGGAAAAGCTTTTGTCGGGAGTGCTCCGCGTGTGCCCGCCATGAATGCGCAAGCCTACGGGGCTCTCCACAAGAATCTTGCCCCCCTGTCGGGCGGTCAGCCAGGCTGGGCGTTCTGACTCCCGGCCCCTTTCAAGCGGATGCTCCACAATCCCGTGGTCGGGATGGAAGAGATCCACGCTCCTGCAGACCAGCGAAATGGTGACCACTCCCTCCGGCAAGGGCGTGCTGGCGGGAGGCAGGAGGGCCGTGGAGGGAGGCAAATTCTGCTGAAGGCGTCCGGCCGCTGGGGGCGGGCAAGGCTGACCGTACAATGCCAGAGCTGCGGGTGTATCCGCGGCAAGCTCCTCAGGCGGGCAGAACTTGGAACTCATGGCCAGAAGTCCCATGCGGATGAAGGCCGCGTTCCGTCGTGTTATTTCATCACGCCCGAGCCGCAGTTCCGGGCGGGAGCGGTCCTGATAGGCCTGGAGGCCATCCGTCGGCCAAAACTCCACCGCAAGGCAGACTGCCACGAGAAGCAGAGCGCAATGACCCATCAAGAGAGAGCGGCGGCGGGAGCGAGGCGGGCGCATGAACGAAAGCTGGAAAACAGGGCTGAGAAAAAACGAATGGATCAGGCGTTGGCGTGGCTGTGGTAATACACACCGAGCCGGGCCTCCGGCAGATGCTGCTGGAGCTTCTGCTCCAGCGCTGCAGACTGGGTGAGGGACACCTTCTGAAAGGACCAGGTCAGGACACACTCGTTCTCAGCGGTGGAGAGGCTGTCGAAAGAGGGCTTGCTCAGATGCTCATCAATGAGGGAGACCAGTTGAGGCAAAGTGGAGCGGTATTGTTCCACAGAGCAGCGGATCACAAGAGTGCCGGAGCCTGCGCGACGACTGAGGAATCCCGGGCTCCACCGCAACAGGACGAGAGCAATGGCGGCGGCGACGAGGATGGCCACGAGAAAGGCCACGTTGAACGAAGCACAGCACAGGGCAGCAGCGATGACCAGCATGATGAAGCCGATCTCTTCCGGCTCCTTGATGGGGGTGCGGAACCGGACAATGGAGAGGGAGCCCAGCAGGCCGAGGGAGAGCGGCAGGGAAAACTGCACACAGATGAAGATGGCGGTGACGGCCAGGCTGATGAGCGGGAAGGCCCGGTGGACATTACTACCGGTGGCCCGGGATCCGTAGAAGGCACTGTAGGCCCACGAAAGCAGCAGGGATGAAGCCAGGGATGCGGCCAGAGTCACCGCAAGGGTGGCCAGACCGAGATCGGCGACCTCCCGCACATCTCCACCAAACATGACGACATCCGCCGCTCGTTTTAACTCTTCAATCGTCATGGTTGGTCAATTTCGGCACTGAGTTGCTGGAGGATGAGAAAATACTTGGAAATGGCGGCGCGACGGATGCCGAAACGGGGCAGCGGCTGCAGCACAGGCAGGGGATGGATGGCCTGCCCCTTCTGCTCAAAGACTTCGTGAGGGAGCACCTGGCCCACTGACTGGCGGGTGGAGCCATCATGCGAACGCACGCAACGAATGTGGGTGTCGAGACAGAAGGTTTCCGAATACACCCCGTGAAGGTAGCGCTGCCGCTGGTAGCGGAGTTCCAGGACGGGTCTCAAGTTTGCGGTGGAAGATCCCTCTAGATCCGGAAAGTGCCGGTGAAAAATCCCCGCAAAGACTTCAGACGTGAGCGGCATGGCGGCGAGCTCCGCCGGGGAGTGAGAAAGGCGAACGCGGCGCTTCCGGCGGGCAACTCCGTCCTTTTCTTTGATCTCTATATAGGCAGGCACCGGCAGTGGGTGCCCCCTTTCATCTGCGTACCAACGGATGCGGTACTTGGTCTTGAAGTAGTCGCTGGCCGCCTTTTCGTCGTAGGAGGCGAAGTCAGGCGTGTCGAAGTAGATCGAGCAGACGGTGGAATCCTTGTGCGAGGGATGCGGCAGGAAATGGATGTCCAACCAGGAGCGGAAAGCTGCCGCCTGGCGATTGGGCACCAGGAACTTCAACTCCTGCTCTCCTGCGGCCGGGAGGGCGGGTCGCAGGAGTCTTTTGGCAAACTTGATCATTTGGGGAACAAGAGCGCTAGAGGCCAGGCCCGATTCCCTCAAATGAATTTTCGTTTAGGCCAGAGGCTCCTCCTTTCTGGACCAGTGACTTGCGTCAACTACTCCAGCACTTCCTTCACCAGCCATTCCTGGAGGACGGCATAGAATTCGTAGCGCATGTAGGCAGTGAAACGCTCAGAAACGTCCACTCCTGGGATCAGCTCCTCGTCCGGATGGGGCTCAAATTCCTGGCCATGCGGATGCAGGATAAAGTGCTGGTCCAGCATGATCCGCGCTTGGTTGAGCGTGCTAAACCATGCCATGCCGTTGGCTATGGGCACAGCCACGCTGTAGAGTTCTTCGTCTGGATCTTCTTCAAGAGTGTAGGATTCCAAACTGTCCAGATCAGCCAAAAGAGTGCCCACATCGCCTGCGAACTGGTTTTCGAGGTCCTCCGCGACGTACTCGTTCCAGTCCTCTAGAAATTCGCCCTCACGGAGTTCATCCTGGGGTGCCACAGGCTTGGGAACCATGCGCAGCCTTCCCTCAGGGCAGTCCGTCATGCTGGCGTCGTCCGCCGCCTGCCGCAGGAGCTGCACATGGATTTCCTCCATGTCACTCAGCCGCCAGTTTCCCTCTTCCTTTTGGATGCTCAGCCGCATAAATCCTTGAGTCTCAGTCTGCTTTTTCCAGGGTGGCAAGCAATTGGTGCCCATGCAACTCCCGCACGTAGTGCTCCGCCTTCTCCCGGTTTCCCGTCCAGACCCGGCTACGGCCTTCCTGGTGCACCTGCAACATCATGCGCTGCGCTTCTTTTTCCGGGTAGCCAAAAATCTTGCGAATGACATGAGACACATAGCTCATCAAGTTCACCGGGTCATTGTGAATGATGACGTGCCAGGGCGTCTCCAGCTGAAGAGCTGGGTCCGTCTCCTTGACGGCGGGTCTTTCAGGCGTGGCAATGGATGGCATCGAGGAGGAATCTTATACGAGATACGTGTGCGGGCAACGCCGTGTGGCTGTTGATTCCGCGCTTGTAAACGGGTGCAAAAGTAGGGCCAACTCCAGGTCGGAATTTTGGGAGAGGCCGCAACGCGAAGCTATTTCCTACTTGTCATATCGGGAAAAGGGAATTAAAATTCGCGCCCCATGACTCCTGACCAAGTTTCCGCTCTCAATGACACCGTCAAAGGCTTCTCGCCTCTGGAGTTGACGCGCTGGGCCGTCACTCAAGGAGCCGGCAAATCCATCGTGACCACGAATTTCCGCCCGTACGAGGCTGTGATTCTGCATCTCTGCGCCCAAGTGCAGGCAGATCTGCCGGTCCTCTGGGTCGACCATGGCACCAATCTCCCTGAAACCTACCGGTTTGCCGAAAAGTGCCGCACTCAGTTGGGCCTGAACATTTTGCCATACCTTCCCAAGATGACGGCCAATCACTGGCTTGCCATCAACGGCGGCAGCATTCCGATGCCCGACGAGGTCGAGCGGGTGGAGAGCTTCAGCCGCATCATGAAGCTGGAGCCCTTTGAGCGTGGCATGCAGGAACTGGCTCCTGCCGTCTGGATCACGGCTCTACGCAAGGAACAGAATCCTCAGCGTGCCGCGACCCTCAAGCCGGTGATGTGGGACGAGAAGTTCCAAACGCTGAAGGTGAACCCCATCCTCGACTGGACCCCGGTCGAACTGGAGGGCTATCTGGCGGAGTTCGAACTCCCCAACGAACGCACCTACTACGACCCAGCGAAGGGTGATGAAAAGCACGAGTGCGGCCTGCATGCCAAGCTCGTCACCGACGCCCCCAAGAGCTGAAGCCCCTCCAGCCTGCCGCCCCATGTCCGCCCGAGTTCCGTCCACTTCCATGTCTTCTTCCATCACCCACCTTCAGTTCCTCGAAAGCGAGGCGATCTACGTCTTGCGCGAGACGGCTGCCCAGTTCGGCAAGCCTGCCATGCTGTTCTCCGGCGGCAAGGATTCCATTGTCATGGCCTGGCTGGCCCGCAAGGCGTTCCACCCTGCGCATCTCCCCTTTCCCCTGCTGCACATCGACACTGGGCACAACTTCCACGAAGCCATTGAGTATCGTGACTGGTTCGTGAAGGAAGTGAAGGCCACACTCGTGGTGGGCTCCGTCCAGAAGAGCATTGATGAGGGCCGGGTGGTTGAAGAGAAAGGTCTCAATGCCAGCCGCAACAAATTGCAGACAGTGACCCTGCTGGACTCCATCGAAGAGCACCAGTTTGATGCCTGCCTCGGTGGTGGTCGACGGGATGAAGAGAAGGCCCGCGCCAAGGAGCGCTTCTTCTCCCACCGTGACGAGTTCGGCCAGTGGGACCCGAAGAACCAGCGCCCGGAATTGTGGAACATCTTCAACGGTCGCAAGAGCTTCGGTGAACACTTCCGCGTGTTCCCTCTCAGCAACTGGACGGAAATGGACGTCTGGCAGTACATCCGCCAGGAGAACATCCCCCTCCCCAGCCTCTACTTTTCCCATCAGCGCCGCATCATTGAGCGGCATGGCCAGCTGCTTGATGCCGAGACCGGCTTCATCCACCTCCTGGAAGAGGAGAAGAGCAAGGTCAAGGAAATGACCATCCGCTTCCGCACCGTGGGAGATGCGACCTGCACCGGGGCAGTGCTTTCCAGCGCCAGCACCATCGACGACGTGGTGGCCGAAGTGGCCGCAGCACGCCAGACAGAACGCGGCACGCGTGCCGACGACAAGCGGTCGGAAACGGCCATGGAGGACCGCAAGAAGGAAGGTTATTTCTGATTTCCCCTCCCCTTCCCGGCATTCCGCACCCTTTTTCCCGTCTAGTACCGTATGGATCTCCTCGTCAATCCCACTGAATCCAGCCTTCTCCGCTTCACCACCGCCGGCAGCGTGGATGATGGCAAAAGCACTCTGATCGGCCGTCTCCTCTACGATTCCAAGTCCATCTTCGAAGACCAGCTTCTGGCCGTGGAAGAGTCCTCGAAACGTCGTGGCGATGAGCATGTGAATCTCGCCCTGCTGACAGACGGCCTGCGCGCTGAGCGCGAACAGGGCATCACGATCGATGTGGCCTACCGTTATTTCGCTACCCCCAAGCGCAAGTTCATCATCGCCGACACTCCGGGTCACATTCAATACACCCGCAACATGGTCACCGGCGCCTCCACCGCGGACCTTGCCATCATTCTGGTGGATGCCCGCCACGGTGTGGTGGAGCAGACCCGCCGCCACGCCTTCCTGGCCTCCCTGCTGCGCATTGAGCAGGTGGTGCTGGCCATCAACAAGATGGACCTCGTGGACTTCAGCGAGGAAGTCTACAACAAGATCGTCGCCGACTTCAACAAGTTCCGGGAAAGCCTGGAGAACGAAGTGTCCGTGACGGTGATCCCCATGAGCGCCCTCAACGGCGACAACGTAGTGGACAAGTCCGACAAGACGCCCTGGTACGAGGGTAAAACTCTCCTGCAGCACCTGGAATCGGTGCAGGTTCACGTTGGCGAAGCCGAAGGCCTCTCCCGCTTCCCCGTGCAGTGGGTCATCCGCCCCATGTCAGACGACTACCATGATTTCCGCGGCTTTGCTGGCCGCGTAGCCAGCGGCACCTTCAAGGTGGGCGATGAGGTGACCGCGTATCCCGCCGGGATGAACACACGCATCACGGCGATTCACACCGCCGATGGCGACCAGCAGGAGACCACTCCCATGCTGAGTTATGCCCTCACCCTTGCGGATGAGATCGACATCAGCCGTGGCGACCTCATCGCCAAGGCGTCAGAGCCTCCCCAGCACAGCCCGCACATTGATGCGATGATCTGCTGGTTCACCGAGAAGCCGCTCAAGCCTCGTGGCAAATTCTACCTGCGCCACACCACCCGCACCGTCCGCGCGTCCGTGCCTGACCTGATGTACAAGGTGAACATCAGCACCATGGAGCGCATTCCCGGTCCCACGGAGTTTGGCCTGAATGACATCGGCTGCATCCGTTTGCGCTGTGCTGCCCCGCTCTTCTTTGACCCCTACACCCAGAACCGCACGACCGGCAGCTTCGTTCTCGTGGACGAGCAGACCAACAATACGGTGGCTGCGGGCATGATACTGCGGACAGTGGGTGATGAGTCCTTCAAGAGCACGGACGAGTTCGCGATTTAATTCAAGGCGCGGCCAAGGCTGTGAAGAGCGGTGTTGATGATGCTGGTACCGAAGGTGCCAGCATCGGCATCTCGATGCGTGTTTCAGATGCAGGCGCGGCGAAACAGGTCAAGGAGGCGGGATTTGTAATCCCGCGTGGGAGCGGAGCGAAGGAGTCACCCGTGCATTTCACGGAACCGCTCCCTGACCGGCCGAAGTGCGATGGCCCTTTGTGTGCCGCAGGGGCGAGACCGAAACAACTCCTTCGGAGTAGAAACTCTTTCCGGTCATACCCAAGGTAGACTCGCTGGAAGCTCGTCCAACCTTGGGCTTGTAGCAGTATCCCCTTCGGGGAAGGGCTCTGAATACTTGACCACCTTTGCAGAAGTAAAGGGGCGCTGGTGCGAGAGGTGAGCGGCGCCTTTTGGTGAGGAGAAAGGCTACAGGCGGGCGGGCCATAGAAGCGAGACGCTTCTTCCACACTGGATGGAAGTGCCAAAAAACAAAGGCTTCCCCTTTTGAGGGAAGCCTTTGCAAAAGACAAAAAAAGCTCTGCTACACTAGCGGCTCTGCGGCATGGAGCGGCCCATGCCGGCGTTGCTTTCGAAGGAGCGGGGACGGTTCCAGGGCAGACCGCTCAAGTCTTCACTTGGTGGCACCGGCTTTTTCTTCTTGCGAACGGGCTCGGTGGTTTCGCAGCTCACGACCGCAACCAGTGCGCCGCAAAGCAGGATTTTGGAAAGGAGGCAAAGCGTCTGCTTCATGATTGATGCACTTGGTAGCGAGTTTCCTGTGGCCTTCAAGGGCCATTCTTGAGTTAGCCTATTTACGCACGGGTGGGGCAGTCTGTTCAAAAAAAATCCCGGCATCTCTGCCGGGATTCGAAAAATGGATCGCAGCGTTCCCGACTAGCGGTAGAGCGTCTCGAGGATCACGCGGTCGCCAGGAGCCACGGACAAACCGGAGCGGAGAGACTTCTGATCAATGTTGGCGACGGTCTTGGTAGCATTGATCGAAATGATCTTCAGCTTGCCAACGGTCTGGGTGCCACGAGTCACCAAGAGGGAGGTGTCAGCGGTGATGCCTTTGTTGGTACCACCTTCAACCACGACGAAGCCCCAGTCGTTGTTCACTGCGATGACGGAAGCCACCAGGGAGTTGCGGTCAAACGACTTGCTGCGGGCGACGATGCGCTCCTTGACGTCGTTGACGCTGTCCTGAACCTTCTTGAGTTCGCCGTCTTTGGCAGCCACCTGCTTCTGGATTTCTTCCAACTGGGTTTCGCCAGCTGCGATGCTCTGCTTCAGCTTGTTGATGTCTTCGTTGATGGTTTCCACCGAGAAGCCCTGAGGAATGTTCGTGAGCTCCTGCTTGTAGGCGTTGATCTTGTCCTGCGTGGTCTTGAGCTGCTCTTGAGCGCGGTCGGCTTCTGCCTGGGCGTTGCGAACTTTGATCTTCGCCTGGTTGAGGCGCTCCTGCTCGTTGGAGACCTCAGCGGTGACGGCATCCACTTTACCTTTCAGCTCAGTGATTTCTGCCGCCTGGTTTTTGAGTTTGATCAAGTCCGACTTGGTCTTGCCGTCAACGGACTGACGCTCTTGTCGCGTCTTGACGAAGGTGTCGCGATTCTGGTAGCTGAAGAATCCGGCTACCACCATCACGACGGCACTGAGAAGGAAAAGGACTTTAGTCATGGTCTTGCTGCTGTCAGGGCTGGGAAACTAGTACAAAGAGTGGTGATCCTCAAATCAGGGAGCCTTAGGAGCGAATGGGTCCATGGTTGCAGGAGCCGCTGGAGTGGCACCCGCAGGAGGAGCGAAGGGATCTGCTGCGGCAGGAGCCATGGGGGCGGCAGGTGCGGGAGCGGGAGCCGCTGGAGCACCAAATGGATCAGCGCCAGCAGGTGCCATGGGGGCGGCAGCCGGATCAGCAGCCGGAGCGGCGGGCATCGGGGCAGGTGCAGCCGTGCCATCAGCGGCAGGAGCTGGTGCAGCGGAAGGCTCCGTCGGAGCTGGGCGGGGAAC
>JBGGMQ010001014.1:0-2649 GCA_041287975.1 Verrucomicrobium sp.
CGTTGGGTGGGCGTGAGCAAGCCCGACAAGAAGGATGTCACGGCTGACCTCACTGGCACCATCAAAGGCGACCCTCGTGAATGGATGCTCTACCTGCCCCTCTTCAACGGGGTCGAGAAGTTGGAGATCGGCGTCAACGAAGCCGCCACCTTCGAAGGTCTGGCACCCAGGCCAAAGCCCATCGTTTTCTACGGCACCTCAATCACGCATGGTGCCTGCGCCTCACGTCCAGGGATGGTCCACACGGCCATCCTGGGACGTCGCTTGGACCATCCCGTGACCAATCTCGGATTCTCCGGAAATGGCCGCATGGACGCCGCTGTGGGTGAACTCTTGATTCGTCTAGACCCCGCCGTGTATGTGATCGACTGCAATCCCAACATGGGGGCTGAATTGATCCGGGAGCGTTGCATTCCACTCGTGAAGCAACTTCGTGCCGCCAAGCCCAAGACTCCCATCTTGCTGGTGGAAGACCGCCGCAACACCAACTCCTGGATTCACCCGGAACGGGCGAAAATGCACACCGACAACCATGCCGCCCTGAAGCAGGCTTTTGACAAGCTCAAGGAAGAGAAAGTGGAAGGCCTTTTCTACCTGCCCGGTGACAACCTCTTGGGAGACGATGCCGACGGAGCCACCGACGGCTCACACCCTAGCGATTTGGGTTTCTTCCGTCAGGCAGACGCCTTCGAGCCCGTGCTCCGCGAAGCCCTCAAAGCCGCCCAGTAAAAGTAGTTCGAGTGTCCCACTCGTTCAGTTCGCACGCCGGCAAAATAGCCTCCACACATCTGTGCACCCCCCACAGTCTGGCGGAGGCGTCCCGCCTCCTGGTCCACATGCCTGTTGATTTTCTCCTCTCCCTCCAACGTCAAACCTCCCCAAGCTGTAGGGCGACCGCCCCGGTTGCCACAATTGCCTTCCATACCCCACAGTGTGGCGGAGGCGTGCCGCCTCCCGGTCCACATGCCTGTAGACCCTCTCCTCTCCTCTCCCTCCAACGCCAAACCTCCCCCGGCTGTAGGGCGACCGCCCCGTTTGCCTCTTGGGACTTGATGCCGAAGGCATCCCAGAAGGTAGCCAGGGGTCGAGGGAGTATCACGACCGAACACCCCTGGTGGCTCAGCCCCAAGATCGCATCCTGAAGGGATGCCAGAACGGTCCTCCCCGCCTGACCTCAACTCTCAAGCATCAGGTCTTTCGTCTTCTGTCTTCAAGTCTTCTGTCTCCCTCACGCCGCCGCACTCCAGCTCTGCGCCTGGTTGATCCAGTCACGCACCGTCTCAAGCGTCGGCAGCTTCCGCACCAGGCGCTGCTCGGCATTCACTTCTTCCATCCAGCGCAGCAGCTTCTCAGGCTGATTGCGGGCCAGTTCACCGCTCGATCTCACGCCAGAGGCAGTCAGCAGGGGGGCAAACGGCCCCTCCAAGGGAGTGGCGGTAGGGAACGCGGTGGTGGTGGATTCAGTCATGGGAAGGGTGTAGGGGATCAGGTCGGGTAAGGTTAGGCGTGTGGTGTCGTCTGGTTCCTCTTTTAGCCACAGAGAGGGCGCTTGTATGTAAATTTGCCGCCCATCCGAAATAGGGGGTGCTCCTAACCCGATGCTCTCTTGCGCGCATTCTGAGTTGCGAGAGCCCCTGTCCGCGCTATTACCCCAAGCTCCCATGCCCGCTCCCAGCCACCGTCGTCCCGTTCGTCCTCGTCAAGCACCCTCAGGAAGTGAGGGGTGGGTAACTCCCTGGGTTCAAATCAAGTACTACAATTTCCATCCCAATTTTTTCCCCAACATGATCATGGCCGCCTCGCCCGATGCGCGGCGTGGGGACATTGTGACGGTCTATGACAAAGAGGGCAAACCCTTCGGTCACGGCTTTTTCAGCCCTGGTGCCCGTGTGCCCCTCCGCGTGTTCCAGCACGGATCTGCCCCGATCGAGCCCGATCACTTTCAGAACTTGCTGCGCCAGGCCGTGGACCTGAGGGTGAAGAGCTTCCGGCTCCCTGAAAAGACAGACGCGTTCCGGGTGGTTCACTCTGATGCCGATGGGATTCCCGGCCTGATGGTCGACAAGTTCGACGAAGTGCTGGCCGTGGAACTCAGCAACGCTTCCGCCCTCCAAAGGGTGGGGGACTGGATTCCTCTGCTGCATGACATGCTGGGGACCAAGCAGGCCGTGGTTCATTTCGACGAGAATCCGATTCGCGCCGAGGGCTTGGTGCCTCATCAAGTGGAGGAACAGGTCACTGCTCACAGCACCGCGCTCGGCGCCACCAAGATCTCCGAAAATGGCATGCGGTTTCACGTGAACTTCGATGAAGGCCACAAGACCGGCTTCTTTTGCGATCAGCGTGACAATCGCGCTCAGTTGGGCGGTTGGGTCAAAGACCTCCGCGTGCTGGACGTCTGCTGCTACTCCGGTGGATTCTCCGTGGCCTCCAAGCTGGGCGGTGCCTCGGAAGTCACCGGCGTGGACCTGGATGAAAAGGCCATCGAGCAGGCGAAAAAGAACGCCAACCTGAATCAGCTGCGCATCGACTTCGTGCATGCCGACGCCTTCTCTTACATGAGGCAGATGCAGCGCAACGGTTCCACATGGGATGCCGTCGTCCTCGATCCTCCCAAGCTGGTGCACTCCCGCGAAGGTTATGAAGAAG
>JBGGMQ010001015.1:0-4662 GCA_041287975.1 Verrucomicrobium sp.
GACTCTCAATCTCATGAGCCATCGATCGTCGCATCATCTTATAGCGGTCAGCTTGGCGTGCCGGCATGGTTTTCGTCGATACTCTTTTCAAAGTTGCTTGCCCTGCAGGGCGAGAAAGGAGCCAGGAGTTTGATCATGACGGAACGCAATGTTTTTCACCTCGATGCTCCTGACGCTGCGTATGATATTGATACTCCCGCAGATTTGCTCACAAAATAAATTGCCGGATCAGATGATGTCCGACGACCGGATCTTAAGGCGGGCGCGATCTACGGATGAGAATTGTGCTGGAATTGCCATATTTTCAATTTGGGAGTGCCTTTGGTCCATTCGTGAGAGAAGCCTTGCGTAAGGAATAGTTATTTCATGGTGAATTTTGAATGCTTTGGAAGCAGTCATGGCGCGATGTCGGGCTGCGCAATCTCAACTACGATTCCGTTATGGAAAAAACATGTGAATCCGCACCAGGCTCCTGTAGATCCTCAGTGAGCGAGATGGAGAAGACGGATGTCCCGCTCTCTGAAGATGAGGCCGCAATATTGGACGACTTACCCAACGGCGGCATCCCGCGACGGGAGTTTTTGAAACTCGTTTCTGGAGCGGGTGCAGGCCTTTTGGGACTGCAACTTGTGGCTGAAAAGCAGGCTTTTGCGGCCGCTGCTACGCTGGCTGGGCCCACCGCGGTGGGAGGAGTTGGCGGTGTCTCGGTGAGCATGACTGTCAATGGGGCGGTGAAGAAACTGGAACTTGATCCACGAGTGACGCTGCTCGATGCGTTACGCGAAAAGCTTGCCCTGACTGGCTCGAAAAAGGGCTGTGATCATGGTCAGTGCGGGGCCTGCACCGTCATGGTCGATGGGAAGCGAGTGTTGTCCTGTCTCACACTCGCAGCTCAGGCTGATGGTAAAAAGGTGACTACTGTCGAGGGCCTGGCCAATGATGACGGGCTGCACCCGATGCAGGAGGCTTTCATCGAACATGATGGCTTCCAGTGTGGCTACTGTACTCCAGGGCAGCTCTGCTCAGCGGTCGCACTGCTGGACGAGATGAAGCGGGGCGAGGCAAGCTACGCTACGGAAGACCTGATTGCGCCGCCTTCCGAGATTTCGGACGATGAAATTCGCGAACGGATGAGCGGGAACATCTGCCGGTGTGCCGCATATCCTCAGATCCTGGCAGCCATTAGGGATGTGCACTCGAATCGAAAAACGGCCCGCACGTGGGGCTTTGCGACGGAAGAGGAACTCGCCGTGATCAGAAAGGAATTCGCCCATGAAATTGTTTGAATACTCCCGCGCCACCAGCGCAGACGAGGCTGTGAAAACGATAGCCGCACGCCCCTCTGGGCGTTATTTGGCAGGAGGCACGAATCTTCTGGATTTGATGAAGGACGATATCCAGTCGGCTACAGATCTGGTGGATCTCACGCGACTGGACCTCACGGAAATTCGCGAGACGAAAGATGGGGTCAGCCTGGGTGCTCTCGCGAAAAACAGCGATACCGCGAACCACGTTCTTGTGAGGAAAAGATACCCGCTGCTCTCCCAGGCGATTCTCGCTGCCGCCTCCGCCCAGATCCGGAACATGGCGACCAACGGCGGGAACATCCTGCAACGCACGCGTTGCCCCTATTTCTACGACAGTGCCACGCCATGCAACAAGCGCGAACCTGGTAGCGGATGCAGCGCCCTGGGAGGTCTCAACCGGATGCACGCGATCTTCGGTGCCAGTGAGAAGTGTGTCGCAGTGCACCCGTCTGACATGGCTGTCGCTCTCGCAGCCCTCGATGCAACGGTTCGTGTGAAAAGTGCTTCAGGAACCGAACGTGAAATTCCGTTCTCAGCCTTTCACCGGCTGCCGGGCGAACAGCCGGAGAGGGACAACACTCTGGAGCATGGCGAGCTCATCGTTGCTGTGGATCTTCCCTCCAAGGGATTCAGTGAGCACAGTTATTACCTGAAGGTGCGTGATCGCACGAGCTATGCCTTTGCCTTGGTCTCGGTCGCCGCTGCTTTGGAAGTGACGGATGGCAAGATCACCGATGTCCGCATTGCTCTGGGTGGCGTGTCTCACAAGCCCTGGCGTGCATTAAAGGCGGAGGAGGCCCTCAAAGGAAAGGCAGCTACCGCGGAAAACTTCATCAAGGCGGCAGACGCAGAGATGTCATCCGCCAAGCCGCTTGAGCACAACGGCTACAAAGTTGAACTGGCCCGTCGTGCCATCGTCCGTGCGCTCCAAAAAGCGCTTGGAATCGTCTGAAACTTTACTGGAACTCCAATACCATGCGCTATCTTGGAAAAGAAATGCGGCGGGTCGAAGGCCTTGCCAAAGTCACCGGTCGGGCGAAGTACGCGGCCGAATTTGAAATGCCGAATGTCGCCTACGGATATTTTTTGTTGGGCAGCATCGCGAAAGGGACCATCACGAAGATGGACGTCAGCGCGGCCGGGAAATCGCCGGGGGTGTTGAAGGTCTTGTCGCATTTGAATGTGCCTGACCTTCTCTCCGTACCAGATCTCGGTGAGAAGCCGGGAGCGGAGGAGTTCAAAGCATTCCGGAGTCCGGAGATCGTCTTCAATGGCCAGCCCGTGGCGCTGGTAGTAGCAGACACTTTTGAGCAGGCCAGAGATGCCGCGCATTTGATCAAGGTCGAGTATGATGCAGGAAAGTTCTCCACAGACATTCGTCAGCATCTTGATTCCTCAAAGGCGGTGAATGGCGGGAAGCCGCCAGCAGACAGGGGCGACTTTGCCGCTGCCTTCAAGGATGCGCCGGTCAGACTGGATCACGACTACAACATCCCCATTCAGCACCACAATCCGATTGAACCTCATGGCGCGACCGCCTTTTGGAAGGATGGCAGGCTGACGATCTTTGACAAATCGCAGAATGTCTACCAGGTGCGGGATCAACTTTCGAAGTGGTTCAAGGTCGCTCCTGAAAACGTCGATGTCATCTCGCTGTTTGTGGGCGGAGCTTTCGGTTCGTGCCTTAACGTCAACTATTACCCGCCCCTGGCAGCGCTGGCGGCGAGAGAGACGCAAAGACCGGTGCGGCTTGTTCTGACACGACGCCAGATGTTCACCGGCCACGGCTACCGGCCGGACACCTGGCAGAATGTCAAACTGGCCGCGAGTCGCGATGGCAAACTGCTGGGGATATCTCAACGGGTCGTCGTGAATACCTCGACGTTTGCAGACTATCTAGAGGATTTCGTGCCTGTGGCTCGGACGGTTTATGCGTGCCCGAATGTTCAGACAGTCTACCACAACGTAGCGACGGACATGCCCACACCTGCCGCCATGCGTGCTCCAGGTGCCGTGTCCAACATGTTCGCGCTGGAGTGTGCGATGGATGAGCTTTCCTACCAGCTGAAGATCGACCCGCTCCAGTTGCGACTCATCAACTATGCAGAAAAGGATCCCGAAACTGGTAAACCGTTTTCGAGTAAAGCTCTGCGCGAGTGCTACCGCATGGGTGCAGAGAAGTTTGGGTGGAAGAATCGCACGCCCGAGCCTCGCTCCATGCGTGATGGGCGCCTGCTGGTGGGGTGGGGGACCGCTACCGGTGTGTGGCCGGCGCTGCAACAGCAGGCCAGTGTGAAGATCGTCTTGAAGGTGGATGGGACCGCTCTGGTGACCAGTTCAACCACGGATATCGGCCCTGGCACCTATACGGTGATGACAATGATTGCCGCCGAGCACCTGGGCATTGATGTCGACAAGGTAAAATTCGAACTGGGAGATTCTCGTCACCCCAAGGCTCCCTCACAAGGCGGCTCCTGGACGACGGCGAGTGTGGGCAGTGCCATTCATGGAGCCGCGCAAAACTTGAAAGGAAAGCTGCTGAAGCTCACGTCCTTCTCTACGGAGAAGCCCGAGGCAGTGGGAATGCTCAGCGGGAAGATTTTCCCTCTCGCAAATCCGGATCAGGGTGAGTCTATTGCGGAACTGATGAAGGCGAACAAGCTCACTGAGCTTGGCGAATCGTTTGAATCCACTCCTTCACCCGAACGCGAGAAGTACTCTTGCAGTGCCCATGGCGCACAGTTTGTGGAGGTGAAAGTCGATCCTGATCTTGGAACGGTGAAAGTGACCCGTGTGGTGGAGGTCACCGCTTGCGGGAAGATCATGAACCCCAAGGCATCGCACAGTCAGGAGATTGGTGGCGTGATCTGGGGCATTGGCATGGCACTGCAAGAGGCTACGGAGGTGGACCATCGCTACGGGCGCATGATGAACGCTTCCCTCGCTGACTATCATGTGCCTGTGCATGCAGACGCTCACAGCATTGAGACAATCTTTGTTGAGGAGGATGACAAGATCGTGAACCCCCTCGGTGTGAAAGGCATGGGAGAGCTGGGTTTGGTGGGTATCCCGGCAGCCATTGCCAATGCCGTTTATCACGCCACAGGCATTCGCGTGAGAGACCTGCCGATCACGCCGGACAAACTCATCTCGCTGAAGACGGTATGAAGTCCCTGCAACGGATTCTCGATCTTGCCTGCCAGCAGCGTTCCTGCGCTTGGGCGCTTGCCACCTTGGTGAGAACGGCTGGCTCCACGTATCGCAAGCCCGGCGCACGCCTGCTGGTCCATGAAAATGGGGATACGACCGGTGTTCTCAGTGGAGGATGCCTGGAAGAGGAAATAGGGCGCATCGG
>JBGGMQ010001016.1:0-2823 GCA_041287975.1 Verrucomicrobium sp.
CCCGTGTACCTCGTGGGCGGCTGGTATGACTCCTGGGCTGGCAACACCACGGCCAACTACGTAGCGCTCTCGCAGGCACTGAAGAGTCCCGTCTATCTGATCATGGGCCCGTGGATTCATGGCAAGCAGACCAGCAGCACCCATGGTCAGGTCGACTTCGGCGATGCGGCCGCGATCAAGGACGAGTGGGCATGGCGTCAGGAGTGGTTCGACCACTGGATGAAGGACAAGTCGAATGCCGTGGGATCCGTCGCACCGTTTGCAAGCAAGGTGCGCATTTTCGTCATGGGCACCGGCGATGGCGGCCGCACGGAAAAGGACCTGCTCCGCCATGGTGGGACCTGGCGGGAGGAACAGGAATGGCCCCTCAAACGTGCGACCCCCATGGCCATGTACTTTCACGAGGGTGGGGGACTCTCCACCCAGAAGCCTGTGTCAGGACAGGGGCCGCGATCCACGGCCTACGACTATGATCCACGCGATCCCGTGCCCACTCTTGGAGGGAACATCTCCTCCGCAGATGGTATCCTGCAGCAGGGTGCCTGGAATCAGCGGGGCGGAGAACCCTTCTGGAACTGGCCCAGACCCGTGCCCATCACCGCCCGGCGGGATGTGCTGGTGTTTCAGACCGAACCCCTGGCCCAGGACACGGAGGTGACCGGCGAGATCGAAGTGAAGCTCTGGGTCTCCTCCAGTGCCCGCGACACCGACTTCACGGCCAAGCTCGTGGACGTCCATCCCCCCAGCACCGACTGGCCCGACGGGTTTGATCTCAACCTCACCGACGGGATCCTTCGTGCACGGTTCCGGGAATCACTCAAAACGGAAAAACTCATGGAGCCCGGCACGATCTACCCCGTGACGATCAAACTCTACCCCACCGCCAACGTATTTAAAAAAGGCCACCGCATTCGTGTCGACATCTCCAGCAGCAACTTCCCACGTTTCGACGTCAATCCCAATACTGGCGAACCGCTGAACGCTCACCGGCGGATGGTGACTGCGACCAACGTGCTGCATCACGATGCCGCGCATCCCTCGCATATTGTGCTGCCAGTGATTCGGTGACGGTGCAGATGCTGGAGTGGAAGCGCCTTCGCATAGGGCGCAAGTGCGCGTAGGCCATGGACTTCTTCGTCACATTCGGCAATCCGCTGGGTGCGCCGACATCCATGCCGGCAGCGAACGGCTCCCATCGAGCTTCAGCCGAATGAATTCGGCGCACCCAGTGATGAGACAGGGCTGCATATGAATGTGGCGTTCGCTTTCGGAGTCTGGGTGTTGCCTCCTTACCTGACACAGCTCAAGCTATACAACCGCGCCTGCCTCATCGTCACCACCACCTTCACCAGACGATCATCTGGCAGCTCTGGCGTAGTTTTTCCACTGCCTCTCTTCCAGCGCGCCTTCCAACGCGGCGCATCCTTGTTCAACACCTCACTTTCCTCCAGAGAAAACCCCGCAATCGCAGAACCATCTGCCTCAAGCAAGGCCACGCGAAGTTCACCGCCCGCAGCATTGGCATTGATAATCAAATCCATGCCACGCAGTCGTAGCGGATGGGTCTCTATGCGTCCATTCTCTCCTGCATCCAACGAGGCGAAGCCGTGCCGCCGCCATTCGGCGAGACCGATGGCATTGCGTTTGGGCGGGATGGGGGCTCCGTGGCTGGTGGTGAGCGCGGTGTAGTATACCCAAGTTTCATCTCCCACATGCACACACGTGCTTGAGACACCCAGGATAGCTCCGGCATCGAAGCTCCCCGGCGCACCTCTCGCGATGACCGGCAGGCGTGGCCGGGTGCGCTGCCAGTGGGTGCCGTCTCCACTGGTGATGAGTTGCACCTCGAGAATTCCATCCGTGCCGCTCTGGCCATGGGCAAGCTCCTCTGCCGGGCGGGTGGGCACCAGCACGCGAAAGATGTTGGGCAGACCTAGGAAGCCAGCGGCATGAGGAAATACGGAGAGGTTGTTTACTTCTGTTCTCTCACCGGGATGGCGTACCCAGACGTTGTCCTCCGCATCCGCTGCAAACACGAGCTCGGGCTTGCTCCAGGTGTGAAAATCCGCACTGCGGGACAGCCACACGCAGCGGCCATTCTTCGGAGAGGGCCGGCGGTGATAAGCCAGGTATTCACCGGTGAAGGGATCTTGTGTCAGGCTGATGTTGTCTGAGGCCGTCAGAATGGGATTGTCATCGGGATAACGTTGCCAATTGAGTCCGTCCGCTGACACGGCGGCGTAGTAGGCCCCGACCCGGCTGCCCAGCATCTTGTAGCGTTTGGCGGGATCTTTCTCCTTAAGATCGTGCAGCACGCTGGCACTGTGCAGGTCAAAGACGATGTTGTTCGCCTTGGATCCATGGAAGCTGTGCAACCCCAGGTCTGGGCGCTCCCACTCCAGCCCGTCTTTGGAAGTGGCATACAGTACCACATCACCCTTGCCCTTGCGAAATCCCGGCACCCTCGGCTCTTTGCCGCTGGCGTCTGGCTCCGGATGCCCTAGGTACCAGAGAGACAACACCCCAGCGGCCTCATCAAAGTACACCGAGCCGTACACATACACCCGGCTGCCTTCCCAAGGCAGCTTGGGCTCCAGTACGGGCGTGGGGTGTGACTTGGCCGCATACACGGTGCGGATCACTCCTGAGCTGGCGGCAATACCACTGTCATCGACAAAGAGCAGGGGCAGCGTGTCCAGATTTATGACCCGCGCTGAACTCACCGCAGGGCGAGTCTGCGCCAAGCTCATCCCGGGAGCGAACCCGATTGAAAAAAGAAAGCTGATCCAACGAAGCTTCATGAGAGGAAGAGTGAAGGCTGAC
>JBGGMQ010001017.1:0-6801 GCA_041287975.1 Verrucomicrobium sp.
TGTGCAGGAAGTCGTGAAGCAGAACCTCGCCGGTGGCACAGTCGATGAAGTGGACCATGTCACGGTGAAGGGTCTCTCGATGTATGTGGTGGAGATCAAGCAGCCCAACTCCCCTCTGGAGCGGAAGCTCTACCTCAATGAGGCAGGAAAGATCCTCAAGACCCGTGACGACATCGCACTGAAGGACGTTCCCTCAAGTGTGAGAGAGGCCGCCCAAAAGCTCGCCGGCACCACTGGCAAGGTCGACGACGTGGACAAGGAAACCGCCGAAGGCAAAGTCACCTACCGTGTCGAGATCGACCGGGCAGATAAAGACGGTGGTGATCTGAAAGTAGTGATCAACGAAGACGGCTCCGTTGCCAGCCAGATGGCGGACTAAAACTCCATTCTATGAGACTGCTGCTGGTCGAAGACGCCATCCGGCTTCGCCACACGGTGGCCCGGGCGCTCACGCGCCTGGGTCATGCGGTTGACGAGGCAGGTTCTGCCGAGGAGGCTGCTGACCTTGTGGCCATGACCTCCTACGATGTGGTGGTACTGGACATCATGCTTCCCGGTCAGTCCGGGCTGACTCTCTTGAAGCAATGGCGGGCAGACAAGCAAGAAGTGCCCGTCCTGCTCCTGACTGCTCTGGATAGTGTGGACGATCGTGTCCGTGGACTGGTGACGGGAGCTGACGACTATCTTGTGAAGCCCTTTGCCATTGTAGAACTGGCCGCCCGGCTTGAGGCTCTCGTACGGCGGCGGCATGGACAACCAGATTCCAAGATGACAGTGGGACCCCTGGAAATTGATCTCAGCGCCCGTACGGTAAAGCGGTCCGGCGAGAGTGTGGCTCTGACCGCGAGGGAGTTCTCCTTGTTGGAGTGTCTGGCCCGCAGACCGGGACAGATCCTAAGCCGGGAGCAGATCGAAAGCCAGCTCTACAGCGAGACAGACAGCCCGCTCAGCAATGCCGTGGACGCTGCGGTGTACTCGCTGCGGCGCAAGCTCTCCCCTCCAGGCGAAGCACCGCTCATCCAGACCCGACGGGGACTTGGCTATGTGCTGGAGGCGGCTTCATGAAATCACTCCACACGCGGCTGACTCTGGCCCTCTGCGTCAGTGCCCTGGTGCTGCTGACGCTGGGAGGATGTGTCATGTACTTCTCTGTGAAGAAGCTGCTGGAGGCCAACTTTGATGCGGTCCTGGCAGCCAAGGCGGATGCACTCCTGACTACCGCAGAAGTAGAGAATGGGAAGGTTCGCACGGATTTCGAGGTGCAGGAGTTTGCAGGTTTCGGATCGGCGGCGGGTGGAGACTACTACGAATTTCGCACGCCCGACGGAAAGATGCTGGCCCGCTCCCCTTCTCTCAGACGTGACCGGCTTGCGCCGCCCCTGGCGCAGCCAAGTCGACGCCCTCTTGGCAGCTACATGACTCTCCCGGATGGTCGGGAAGGACGCGCCCTCTGGCAGTCCACGCCCCTGGAAACCAAGGATGGTGCGCCCGATCTGGTGGTGGAACTGGGAGTGGCCAGTGACAGCATCACCCTGCGCCAGACGTTGCACACGCTGGCGGGGGTGCTCATTGCCACAGCGGGTTTCGGGCTCATTGTGACCGTGGTCTGTTTCCAGCACGTCCTGGGTCACTCGCTGAAGCCTGTCGGCAAAATGGCGAGAGAGGTTCATGAAATCGATGTGGAAAATGGCAGTCACATGCTCGGCAGCACCGATCTGCCCACGGAACTGGTGCCCGTGGGACTCAAGATAAATGACCTGCTGGTTCGTGCGCGAAGAGCAATGGATCGGGAGCGAAGCTTCAGCAGCCATGCTGCCCATGAGCTCCGCACCCCGTTGGCGGAGCTGCGAGCCATGACTGACCTGATGGGCATGTGGACGGATGAAGTCACTCCGGCACGGTGCGAGGAAATGCAGGGGGCGATTTCCACATTGGAAGGCCTGCTGCAAAAGCTCTCCCTGCTGGCAAAGGCCGATGCGGGCCAGCAACCAATCAAACGAGAGAAGGTGAATCTCGAATCGACGCTGCACTCGGCAGTGCAACGCTTCTCGGAGGTGGCGGAGCGCAAGGATCTGACGCTCCACGCGAACACGGCTGGAGACGACATCTTCACGGACCCCGTCTTGTGGGAAGCCATTGTGAACAACCTGCTGGAGAATGCTGTAAACTACGCTCCGACTGGATCCACAATACGGGTCGAGGCCTCTGCATCCCGTCTGGCAATCAGCAATGAGGCCCCCAATCTAACCCCAGCGGATATGGACCGGCTGACGGATCGCTTCTGGAGGAAAGACACCGGCCACACTGCAGAGTCCCAGAGTCATTCAGGACTGGGACTGGCGCTGGTTTCAGCCTATGCCCGTCTCCTGGGAGGACGGAGCGAGTTTAGCCTGGACCCGAAGGGGACCTTCACCGCGACTCTGATCTGGGATCTGGCAGCCCGATGACTCGCCGTCAGTAAGCACGGGCATACTGCACGGGCGGGGCGAGCGCCCTCCCGAGGGAGCGGGCCGCATGCAGCGGCCAGTAGGGATCGCGCAACATTTCTCGCGCCAGCAAGACCATGTCTGCCTGGCCAGTACGGAGAATTTGATCCGCTTGAGCCGGAGAAGTGATCATGCCTACGGCGGCAGTGGCGACGCCCGCTTCCCGGCGAATGCGGGCGGCGAACTCCACTTGATAGCCGGGACCAAGGGGGATCTCGGGATGCGGCACGGTGCCGCCCGATGAACAGTCGATCACATCCACACCGAGGTCCTTCAATGTTGCAGCCAAGGCGACAGATTGCTCCAGATCCCAACCACCCTCCGCCCAGTCCGTGGCGGAAATACGAATGAAGAGAGGCAGCGAATCAGGCCAGACTTCTCGAACGGCCGATACTACCTCCCTGACGATGCGAGTACGGTTGTCGAATGAGCCCCCGTATTCATCCGTGCGTTGATTGCTCAGGGGTGAGAGGAATTGGTGCAGGAGATAACCATGGGCGGCATGGACCTCCACGAATCCCGCGCCTGCGTTCAGCGCTCGAACGGCGGCAGAGGCGAAAGCGTGCACCACCTTGGTGATACCCTCTTTGTCGAGTGCTTCGGGTGTGAGATCCTTGCTGGAGAAAGGAATGGCGCTGGGCGCAACCACGGGCAGCCAGCCGCCTGCTTCCACGGGGACCGCCGTACGCCCCTCCCAAGGTACTGCGGTGCTGGCTTTGCGTCCGGCATGGCCTAGCTGCACTCCTGGCACCGCTCCATGCTGAGACACGAACTTGAAGATGCGGCTGAGCATCTCCACGTGCTCATCCTTCCAGATGCCGAGATCCTTGGGGCTGATGCGCCCTTCCGGAACAACTGCGGCGGCTTCCGTCATGATGAGCCCTGCCCCGCCCACGGCACGGCTTCCCAAGTGAACCAAATGCCAGTCATTCGCGAAGCCGTCTTCGCTTGAATACTGGCACATAGGCGAGACGCCAATGCGATTGCGGAAGGTTTGGGACCGGATCTGCCAGGGTGAAAAAAGGTCAGGAGAGTGGGAGGACATCCTCCTTGCATACGGTCTGACCTCCGACTTTGGCGTGACTTACTTGGAACGCCGACGACGCAATGTGATACTGGTGGCGGCAAGCAGCAGCAACAGCACCCGGGACGGCTCCGGAACTACCACGAGAATCCCCTGGGTCATGAAGGCACTGGTATCCCAGGAGTGACCGGCCTGCAGCGCGGGCAAGTCCAGGTCTCCCACCGACGTCGAACCCGCAAAAACACCGGAGCTGACATTGAATCCGCCCTGGATCATCCCCACCCAATCGAGCAGATTGAAGACGTCACCGAGAGCGGACAAGTATTCGTCATTGACCAGCAGAATGGTGCCGCTGCCATAAGTTCCAGCTTCCCGGGTGCCAAGAGTGAGGGTGCCGTTGACCGTGATGGCGTCGTGGCTGGTGAGCGGACTGGCGGCGACTTCCCAAGCGGGAGCATTGCTGGTGAAATAGGTCTGCGCGTCCACCCAGCCCGGCCCGGTGATGGCGGAGACGATGGAACCCGACTGGGGTACTGTGGCGGCGGAAAGTTGAAGTTGCATCTGCCCCCCCTGCTCCACCGAAAGCGTCCCGACAGTCAACCGGCCTTTGCCCGCACCGCCCGCGTCTCCGGGCTTCAGGAAACTGTCGTTGAGCACATTCACCTGGTTGCTGACGGTGCCAGTGCCAGCCAGTGTCGCACCTGCCTGGACAGTGGTGGCACTGGTAATGGAGCCAGCATGGGCTTCACCCACCTGCAAGACCCCTGCCTGGACGGTCGTGGCACCGGTGTAGGTGTTGGTTCCTGAAACGATCAAGGTGCCCGCAGTGGTCTTCGTCAGAGCCGAGCCGCCGTTGAGCTGGGCTACGTTTCTCAGGGTGCCCTGCTGGGCCATAAAGTTGATCTGCTCATTGGCACCACCCGTACCGATGGCACCATTTGTCATGTCGAGTGTTCCCCCGTTCAAGGTGATGGTCGCCGTGCTTGATGCACTTGCTCCTTTGCTGATGCTTCCCTCCACCGTGAAAGTACCGCCGGTGAGGTTCAGGCTGCCAGTGGAGGTGCCGACGCCATCGTTATGACCGGCGACCACGACATTGCCCGTGACTCTGAAGGCGCCACCGCCCATGTTCAGCGTGCCGGTAGCGAACGAAGCCGAGGTCGTGGATGTTCCCGAGGCATAGCTGCCAACGGTCAGGGAAGTTGCCGTTACATTGTTATCGACGGAGGAGCCGAGCGTCATCGTAGCCGTGGCATTACCGGCACCGCCACCTGACTTCTCCCCAACAATGACCGCGCCGAGATTCCCAATGAAGGTGCCGCCCGTCATGTTGAAGAGGCTGGTGGTGATTGTCCCCGTGTTTCCTGCGTTTCTCCCGACGCTCAGACCCGTGGTGCCCGCCCCAATGCCTTGAACCGTCAGAGTGCCCCCGGTGGCGATGGTCGCCTCGCCACTCCCCTTCAGTCCGCCAATTGTGAAAACAGGGGTGTTTACGGTGCTGATGCCGCTGCCAAATGCCACGGTATTGGTGCCCGAAACCCCTGCGGAAGAGCTGTTGGCGACGATGAAACTGGTGGTTGCCGTGATGGTGTTGTTGGTGGCCAGATACATGTCCCCTTCCATGCCCACGTTCGCCCCGGAAACGAACGCCCCCACTCTCAGCAGCCCCACGTTCGCAGTGAAATTTGCTGATCCGCGCAGATCAAGCGTGCCCACACGGGCTGCAGTAGTGGCATCGTTGATGATGCCCACCTCCAGCGTACTGGCGGATCCTGATCCCACGCTCAAGCTGCCTCCTGCAACCGCATAGTTCAGGGTCCCGGTCGCCAACGTGCCTACTTGCAGGCTGCCCGTGATCGTGTTGGTCAATCCCGCCAGATTCATGGTCCCGGTCGTCACTGTCGCCCTAGCAAAAGTATTTCCAGTGTTGAAGACAAGGGTACCTGCGCCGGATTTCGTCAATCCGCCGCTTCCGGCAAGGGCAGAAGCCACCGTCAAAGTCGTGCCAGAGTTCACCGAGAAGGTGCCTCCATTGGCTCCCAGGGTGATGCCACGATTCGCGTCATCGAGAAGCATCGTTGCCGTCGTGATCAAGGTGCCGCCGTTGAGAGTGAGCTGGTCTGCCACAAACCCTCCAGCAGGGTTGTCACCCAGGCCAGTCTCATCACTGATCTGGATGGCACCGGCTTCAATGACGGTCTTGCCCGTCCGGGCATGCACTCCGGAGAATACCACCGTTCCTGCCCCCGTTTTGGTCAAGTCACCCGAACCGGAAACAGGTCCCGAGACGGTGAAAATGGCGGCGGCGTCTGCCACCGACCATGTCTGGCTGGCACCGAGCCTGATGGCTGGGCTGAAGCTGATGCTGCCGGACCCCGCCAGCAGGCTGAAGCCACCCGTGCCCAGCGTCAAGGTGTTGCCGCCGGTCACCACCGTAGCGCTGCCTCCGGAACCAGAGCCGCTCAGGAAAGTGACGCTTTTCACACTGAGATCCGCGCCCAGACTGGTGGTGAAATTTGCCGCGCCTGCCGCATTGAAGAAGACATCAGTAAGGGCGCCAGGAGTCGTTTGTGTATCCACCAGGCCATCTGCTGCAGTAGCCCAGTTGGTATTTCCCCCCACTTCTGCTGCGGCCCATACGCCGGCACCGTTGCCACCCAGATCGCCCTTCCAGTAAGCCTGAAGCGGCTCCGACACAGCGGCGGCCGTGAGGTTCAGCACGAGGGCATTCCCCTGGGTGGTGTCCAACGTGTAGATGAAGGCCCCCGGATTAAAGATGGTCCCCAGCGTGAAGTCGCCGAAATCGGCACCACTCGCGCTCTGCACGAGGGTGTAACTGTTGAGCAGAGGCGTGCCTGCCACGTAGATGTCTGTGAGCACACTCGTGGCGTTCACGGTGAAGCTCTGGCCCGTGCCGAGCACAAGCCTGTCATTCGTGGTACCGCTGATCCCAAAACCAAGATTGACTGCGCCACTGCCGCTGGTGCCCAGCGACAGCACATTGCCAGAGCCCTGGAAGCTGTGATCCCCCGCAGCACCGGCAGCGGCGGCATTGAAGACGAGGACGCCGCCATCCGCCACCGTGGCACGGGCAGCGGACGAGAGCGCTGCGGTGGTGCGAAGTTCCAGCTTGCCCGCGTTGATCCGCACCTCGCCTGCGAAGGTTCCGGCAGCGGCGAGCGCCAGAGCACCCGCTCCCTCCTTTTCAAACCGCGTTTGAGCTCCACCGAAGAGACCGGCCTGCAGCGTGAGCGCTCCGCCTGCCACCACCTCCACATTGGCCACCGTTCC
>JBGGMQ010001018.1:0-9582 GCA_041287975.1 Verrucomicrobium sp.
GTCTCAGCAGCGTGAAGGACGGCGGCCTAAAGGAGGCGGGGGTTCCCAGCCCCGCTCAGGCAGGCGGCTCCTGACGTGGCAGACGGTCGGTGCGTATGCGGCCAGCCCTGACTGAGGCAACCGAGGCGGTCGCCCTACAGAATCGATTGCCGATGAAAGGCGGAGCAGTGCGTCTAGAGGAAGTTGGGAGTGGTTGGGGCCACGTGTGTTAGCACTGTAGTGGCGAGAGCGTTGCAAGTGTTTCTGACATGTCTAGCCGACACGTTTCTGCCCGATGAGGGGGGCGCGGGCGTCAGGGGAGTGAAGTGGGGCAGTCTGGCTTTTGAGCACAACTTTTCAAACCTCGAACTTCACCTCCTTTTGCGCTTCACTGGGAGAGCAGCATTCATTCTGCTCAGGCGGTCGGGAGACGCCCGCCAGCCGCCGGGACGGCAGCGCTCCCAGAGCTGTCGCCAGCGAGGACTGGCTTCTTGAGCAGAATGTCGGAAGTCCTTTGCACGCCATTCAACACCTCAGGCAACCCGCTGGGTGCGCCGACATTCATGTCGGCAACGAACGTCTCCCGTCGAACCTCTGCCGACATGAATGTCGGCGCACCCAGTGGATGAGACAGGGGCACTTGGTGCATGGCATTCGCAGTTGGATCCTGAGAGCGTTGGCGTCCTGCCTGCAATGGTTCGATGCGGGATGCATCCTACACACCGCCCTTCCCCAGGCAGTTTTACAACCGCCACGCGGCTGGATCGCGATTTCGGGGAAACGAACCGTTCCCATGAATCGCCATCTCCTTGCACCTTCCGCTGCCGTCATGGCTGCCACAGCTTTTTTTGCCATCGCCGACTCAAGCTACGCCCAGGAAAAGGTGAAGAACTTCCAAACGCTGACGGGTGAGTCCGCGATGGGTGACTGGACTACGGATGCTCCGGGGGTGCGGCGCAAGCTGACCACACAGGACCTACCAGCACCGAACGCCAAGGAATCTGTACGCAACCAGCCCAAGATCGTCTCCCGGCCTGATCAAGCCTGGCCGAAGGCACCGGACGGCTTCAAGGTGGACCAGTTCGCCGCGGATCTGAAAAAGCCCCGGGTGCTGGTGACGGCACCCAATGGCGACATCTTCGTGGCGGAGAGCAAGACCAACCGGGTCACGGTGATCCGCGACACTGACGGCGACGGCAAAGGCAATGCCGCCGAAGTGTTCTCGGAAGATTTGAAACAACCCTTTGGCATCGCCTTCTACCCGCCTGGCAAGAGCCCCAAGTATGTGTACATCGCGAACACAGACTCCGTGGTGCGATTCCCTTACCAGTCCGGTCAGACCAAGGCTGAGGGCAAGCCGGAGAAAGTCACGGAGCTCTCCGCGGGCGGTCAACTGACGGGCGGTGGCCACTGGACGCGGGACATCGTGTTTTCCAAGGACGGCAGCAAGCTCTATGTCTCGGTTGGCTCGAAGTCGAATGTGGGTGACGAAGAAGTGGAGAACGAACGGGCCCGCATCTTTGAGATGAGTCCGGATGGCAAAAATGTGAAGGCGTATGCCACGGGCATCCGCAACCCTGTGGGACTCGCCATCCACCCGACCACTGGCAAACTGTGGACGTCTGTGAATGAGCGCGACGAGATCGGAGACCATCTGGTGCCTGACTATCTGACGCAGGTGAAGGAGGACGGATTTTACGGCTGGCCCTGGTATTACATGGGTGGTCATCAGGATCCACGTCACCCTGGCAAGCATCCGGAGTTGAAGGACAAAGTCATCACTCCCGATGTGATCTTGCAGTCCCACTCTGCCTCACTGGATCTCGCGTTTTACGATGGAGGCAAGTTTCCAGAGCAGTATGAGAACAGTGCCTTCGTGGCGTTGCATGGATCTTGGAACCGCACCCGGCGCACCGGCTACAAAGTGGTGCAGATCCCCACCTCGGGCGGCAAGGCCACGGGTGAGTATGTGGACTTCCTCACTGGCTTCGTCACCCCTGATGGCGATGTGTGGGGCCGTCCGGTCGGTGTGACCGTGGCAGCTGACGGCGCCTTGCTTGTCAGCGATGACGAAGGCAACTGCATCTGGCGCGTGAGCTACACGGGCAAACTGACGGTGCCAGCCCCGACGGCCAAACCTTAACAAGGACACGCATGACTCCCACGCACCTGTCCTTGTTATTTGTTGGCTCCTTGATGCTGGCTGGCCCTGCACCTGCCCAGGAAGAGTCCCCTGTGCAGCCTCTGGGCATCGGCCTGGAGGGCTACGGCTACCCCTTCCCGGTGAGTTATCTCACGCTGAAGTCCCAGCCTGAACAGGTGCGCATGGCGTACATGGATGTCGCGCCTACGGGCAAGACTCGCGGGCAGACCGAAGGTCCCGACACCCCGGTGGTGGTGCTGCTCCATGGCAAGAACTTCAGCGGAGCGTACTGGCAGGACACCATTCAATCGCTGGCGGATGCGGGCTTTCGCGTGATCGTGCCGGACCAGGTGGGTTTCGGGAAATCCTCCAAGCCCATCGGTCCCTATAGCTTCCATGCGATGGCGGTACAGACGAAAGCCCTGCTGGAAGAACTCAAGGTGACAAAGGCAGCGGTAGTGGCCCACTCCATGGGCGGCATGCTCGGGATTCGATTCTCCCTCATGTACCCGGGCATGGTGAGCCATCTGGTGCTGGAGAATCCGATCGGGCTGGAAGATTACCGGGAGAAGGTCCCCTACACTGCCACCTCGAAGCTCTACGAAAAGGCTCTGGAGCAGAAGGAGGAGGACATCCGCAAGTACCACCAGAGCTACTACCCCGAGTGGAAGCCCATGTATGAGCAATGGGTGCAGCTGCAATATCGCTGGCTGCTGGGAGGCGAGGGATCGAGAATCGCCATGGTGTCTGCCCTCACCACGCAGATGATTTATGAGCAGCCTGTTTGCTACGAAGTCGGCCGGCTCAAGGTGCCTGCGCTTTTGATCATTGGCCAGAAGGACCGCACCGTGGTTGGCAAGGAGTCCCTGGACAAAGAGACCGCCGCGAGCATGGGCAACTATCCGGTTCTAGGGAAGAAAACTACAGAGGCGATTCCAGGGGCGCGGCTGGTGGAGTTTCCAGAGTGTGGGCACATCCCGCACCTGGAGAGCACAAAGGAGTTTGACGCGGAGGTGGTGAAGTTTTTGAGAGAGGGAAAAGGGAAGAAGTGAAGAGCGGAGTGGGTGGGCGTGTTGGGGGTCTGGGGTGATAGGGAGTTTCAGTTTAACCACAGAGGCACAGAGAACACAGAGGAATCCAGAGCTTGGTTTTTTGTCTTTTGAAGAGCACGCGCTCTGGCACCCTTCCAGGGTGCATGGATGGTATTGCTTTTCCAGGGGTGTCGCTACGCTCAACCCCTGGCGTCTACCTTCTGGGATGCCTCCGGCATCGGAGGGCTCCGTGTTTGAGGAGGGTCAGCACGTCAGCGCGTCAGTGGCACCAATATCGCTGGTGACGCTTGAAAACCGGACACCCTCGTCCCGGAGGGATGGCGGACGATAGCCGGTGGTGAAGGGAGCTTGGCGACCGTAACCACCGGACCCTGCCTCCTCAATAGCATGCGTCCCGGAGGGACGCTGGATCAGGCCCCTTCTTCGCCCGTCGCTGGCTACAGGCGACAAGGCACAGCATCTTCCAGAATCGCACTCCACTTATCCCCGGTCGGGGAGCACTTAATGTGCTGGACCGGCGGGTTGGAGACAACTCATTTAGGGAACCTCGTCCTTACAAGCTCCTGGTTGCCTGTGCCTCTGAATCCCGCGACATTCTTGTATCCGGCCCCTCCCGGTGAGCTTTTCCACGATGTTCCTCTTCCGATTTTCCGTCACCGTCCTCGTTCTCGCCAGCGTGCAGGCATTCGCAGCAGCACCGGCCCACCAGCCGGATGCGAAGGGATTCACCGGTATCACGCAGCCCTTCATCCAGCAGAACTGCATCCACTGCCACGGACCGAAGAAACAGAAAGGCGAGCTCCGCCTGGACACGCTGCCCAATGACTTCTCCGATCCCACGACGGCAAAGAAATGGGCGGAGGTACTGAACACGGTGAACAGCCACGAGATGCCACCGGAGGAAGAGGACCAGCCGACGCCGGAGAGCGCGGGCAAGTTCACCGACTGGCTCACAGCGGAACTCGGACGCGCAGAGATCGCGAAACGCGGCTCAGGCACGGTCATGCGCCGCATCAACCGCGCGGAGTACAACAACACTATTCGTGATCTCGTCGGCATCGATTTCGATGCGGCGGAGGATTTCCCGCAGGACCCGCCGGCGGGTGGTTTCGACAACATCGGCCAGGCGCTCACGATTTCGCCGCTCCACATGGAGCTCTACTACGGCACCGCACGCCGGATCCTCGATCGCGCGATCGTCACTGGCGAGAAGCCGCCGGCAATCAAGTGGCACTTCGAGCCGGAGGAGCACAAGGACAAGAGCGACGGCGCGCGCATCAAGCGCGATGGCAAGGACATCACCCTCGGCAAGGGCGCGCTGCCCGCCGAGAACGGCTTCGCGGTGATGCACCACGCCGGATGGGACCGCGTGGTCTACGCCCGCAACATCGCGCTCGCCAACCCCGGGAAATACACGATCCGTTTCCGCGCTGCAGGTCGCATCCCCACCCGCGCACAGGTCATCGAGGGTGCCAAGCTGGTGCTGGCACAGCGCCGCGACCAGGCGATCGCCAAGGGCTCCAGCCGCGAATACCAGCAGGGGCTCTACGATGTGGATCTCAAGCACTTCGAGACGCACCGGATGTATGACTACGGTGCGCCGCGTGTGAAGGTGGTGACGAAAATCGGCGGCGTGCCGAAGGTGATCGCGGAAATGGACATCAACGCCACCGAAGCCGAGCCGCAGGTGTATGAGGTGACCGCAGATTTCACCAAACAGAAGTCCCACATTCAGTTCGAGTATGCTTACTCGATCCCCTCGGTGCTCGATCGTGACTGGCAGATCAAGCCGGAGTTCGCCTCACCGATCCTGCTGATCGACTGGTTCGAGCTGGAAGGTCCGATCAACCCCGTCTGGCCGCCGGAAAGCACCACCCGGCTGGCGGGGAACAGTTCCGTCACGGATGAGCGTGAGCGTGCCCGGAAGGTCCTCGAAAACTTCATGCCGCGCGCGTTCCGCAGGCTGGTGACCCAGGAGGAGATCGAGAGCCGCCTGGTGATGTTCGATGCGAACCGGCCGAAGAAACCCTCGTTCGAGGAAACGATCAAGATACCGCTCGCCTCCGTGCTCACCTCGTCGAACTTCATCTACCTCATCGAGCCCGCGCGGGCAGGAGAGGAGAAGAAGCTCACGCCCTTCGAGTTCGCCTCGCGCCTTTCGCATTTCCTGTGGTCGTCCATGCCGGATGACACGCTGTTCCGCCTTGCTTCCAGTGGTGATCTGAAGAAGCCGGAGGTGGTCAAAAAGCAGATCGACCGCATGCTGGCCGACCCCAAGAGCGAGGCGCTGGTGAAGAACTTCACCGGCCAGTGGCTGGGCCTCCGCAAGGTGGGATCGAATCCACCGGTGAAAAACATCTATCCGGAATACGACCGCCACCTGGAGGTCTCGATCGTCCACGAAAGTGAGGCGTTTTTCGAGGAGATCCTGCGCAACGACCTGGACTCACGGAACCTGATCAAGAGCGACTTCGTCACCATCAACGAGCGGCTCGCGAGGTTCTATGGCATCCCGGGTGTGAAGGGGGATGAGTTCCGGAAAGTGAAGGTGTCCCCCGAAACGAACCGCGGTGGTCTCGTCACCCAGGCATCCATCCACTCGATCACTTCCAATGGCACGCGCACGTCGCCCATCTCGCGCGGTGTGTGGGTGTTGAAAACGATGCTCAATACCGATCCCGGCCTGCCCGTTGCCAATGCCGGCGAGCTGCCATCGAAGGTACCCGGCATCGGGAAGGCGACGGTGCGCCAGCGGCTGAACATCCACCGCGAGGCGGCAGCCTGCGCACGCTGCCATGACAAGATTGACCCGCTGGGTTTCTCTCTGGAGAACTTCAATGCCGCGGGCGAGTGGCGGGAGCTCGAGTCCAGCGGCTGGAACGGCCGCGAGCAGCCGAATGATCCAAAGATCGACGCCTCCGCCACCATGCCGGATGGCAAGAAGTTCACCGGCGTGCGAGGTTTGCAGGACGAGCTCTTGAACCAGCAGGACAAGTTCCTCGGCGGACTTTCAGCCAAGCTCCACACCTACGCCCTCGGCCGCGAGCTCGGCTTTTCTGATCAACCGATGGTTGATGCCAGCGTCGCGAAAATGAAAGCGGGCAACTACACGCTGCGCTCGCTGATCCACGCCATTGTCGCCTCCGAATCCTTCGCCTCCAAATAAGCCATGCACCTCCTTTCCAACACCCCGCTTGCCCGCCGCACCGTCCTGCGAGGACTCGGCGTCAGCATCGCCCTGCCGCTCCTGGAGGCTATGGCACCGCGCACGCTCTACTCAGCCTCCGCCGTGAAACCCGGAGTGAAGGGCGCAAAGAGCGCGCCGCGCATCATTTACTGCTACGTGCCGAATGGCGTGAACATCTTTGACTGGATCCCGAAGGACAATGGCAACGGCTACCAGCTTTCCCCCACGCTCAAGGTGCTGGAAAAGCATCGCGATGACTTCTCCGTGATCAGCGGACTGAGCCACCACCGCGCCGAGGGCGGCCACAGCGGTGCTGATACCTGGCTCACCGGCGCGCGCCTGAAAGCGGTGCCCGGGAAAGATTACTCGAACACCATCTCGTCGGACCAGGTGATCGCAGAAGCGATCGGAGCACAGACACGTTTCCCATCACTGGAGCTTTCGGATGAATCCGGCACCGGTGGTGCCCTGCAAACCCACACGCTGGCGTTCGATCGCAATGGCACGCCGCTGCCCGCGGAGAACAGTCCGCAGCGTCTCTTCGAGCGCTTGTTCGTGCCGGAGGACGCCTCCTCCCGTGAGGCAATTCTGCAACTCTACGCGGAAAAGCGCAGCGTCCTCGACAACGTGCTCGGCGAGGCGAAATCACTGCGCGGGAAACTCGGTATGAGTGACCAGCAGAAGCTCGATGAATACCTCGCCTCCGTCCGCCAGACCGAGTTGCGGCTGCAGCGGCAGGTCGAGTGGATCGATGTGCCGAAACCGGACGTCTCTGCCGAGGGCCTGAAGCTTTCCAGCCAACCCACCACTGGCCGCGACCGCGCCGCATGGTTGGAGACGATGCTGGACATCACCTACCTCGCCTTCGCCACGGACACCACCCGCGTCATCACCTTCGAGTGGTCGCGCGAGTCCGCCGGATTCGGCGGTTCGGGTGAAAGCCACCACGAGCTTTCCCACCACGGCGGCGATGCGGGCATGCTCGCGAAGCTCGGCAACATCGACCGCTTCCACCTCGCGTGCCTTGATCGTTTCCTGACGAAACTCAAGAGCGCTCAGGAGGAGAACCAGAGCCTGCTGGATCACACCACGGTTGTCTATGGCTCCGGTATGAACAACGGTGAACGCGGCGGCCACCTCGGCACCAACCTCCCGCTGCTCGTCGCCGGTGGCAAAGCCCACGGTTACAAGCACGGCCAGCACCTCGCCCATGATCCCGTGAAAAGCCCACCGCTCACGAATTTCCTGCTATCGACCATCCAGAAGATGGGAGTCGAAACCAGCGCCTTCCAGGACTCCAGTGGTACGCTTACGGGTGTGGATTGAGGGAAGTTTGGGGTGGGAGAGGGAGATTGGGTTTAACCACAGAGGCACAGAGAACACAGAGGAATGCGGAGCTTCGGAATTTGGGGATTTGGAGTCAAGGTTGTTTCATCTGCTCTGTCAGGCTCCGATCTCGTGGGAACGCTCGTACTGAGCAATCTGAAGATTGAACTACCAACAGCTTCGGCTGAAGCGGGGCTGGACGGGTATCAGGAGACTATGGCGCATAGAGTGTGGATATGCGGCAGAAGCATAGTTAGAGCCTCCTTACGTCGGCTGCTACGGGGATCGGTGTTGGCGGCGTTGAGGAGTTGGGGAGGGCTGGATCGGCCGGCATTACTTCTGGCAGGCTGATGGAATGGGCCATGTAGAACGCGCCAGCCTTCAGGCTGACTTTGGGTGACACTCCCCTGACACGCCTTCTGTCTTTGAACTCCAGCAACGCTGCATTTTGTAGCTGCCGACGTGAGGAGGCACTGACTGCGCTTCTAAAGCGTGGCTCCGGTCCAATGCATGTTTGTCGCCTGAAAAATACGGACGACCATGAGTGAGATGAAATATTGCGTCAGGAAGACCGGAGGTGTTTGCTGAAGAAGCTGACAGTTTGCTGGCGAACATTCATCAAGGAAGGTTTGTCGAAGCGGTGGTCCTGGCCTTCGTAGAAGGCGGTCTCAGCGGGGACACCTTTTGATTTCAAGAGCTTTTGGAGAGGAGGCATGTAGCGACTGTACTCCACGCGCTTGTCGAGGGTGCCGTGGACGAGGAGCATGGGCGGCACGTTGGTGATGTTCCTGTCATAGCCATTCCAGATGCCACCGGCATGGACTACAGCGGCGGAGATATCCGGGTCATGGAAGGCTTCTGCCACGGTGAGGAAACCGCCCAGCGAATAGCCGAAAATCCCGATGGGACCACGCTGCCCTTCGGATATGCGAACCCATTTCACGGCGTCACCCACGGTCCCATGCCAGGCAGCAAAGTTCCTGGTCATACCATCATCCAGAGCGATCCAGTTGCCGGTTCGATTGAAATAGTGCAGCACATAGGCGTCGTGTCCTGCTTTCGCCAGTTCCAGAGCGGTGCGTTTCATTTCCGGCCCGTCCAACACCGTTCCCCCGGCTCCGTGGAGGACGACGACTGCTGAGGGAGCCGTGGCCCCATGGGCCACATTAGCAGGCCGGAAGCGGTCGACGCGGATCGTTTTGCCGCCGCTCTGGAACTTGTGGGCCGTCACTTTCACTCCCGGGGAGGCAGCCACGGACTGGCAGGAAACAGACACCAGAGAAAGGCAGAGGCCCAGGAGGGTGAAGATCTGCGCGGGCAGGGCCATCCGGCCTGACGAGTCTCTGCGAAATGGCAATTTCATAAACGGCATAGGATCGGTGACCCCGGTCAATCGAGGCCAGCCACCCGTGATTCGTCGCAGGGGCAAAGTCGGTTTCAAGATTTGCAAAAGCCCACTCTGAAAAGTGCGTCAGGGGGTATAGTGATGAACTTTTAACCACAGAGGCACAGAGAACACAGAGATTCAATGAGAGAAATTCTCTGTGTTCTCTGTGCCTCTGTGGTTAAAAAAAGCTCCGTCGCCAGCCTGCACATCACCTTCAATCGATGTAGCAGAAGGCGCTGCTGTTGATCAGGGCCAGGCAGTAGTCGGAAACAACCTCTTCAAAGGTGCTGATGAGGGTTCCCTGACGTTCGAGGAAGGCGAGGCCGAGGGTGGTCTCCTGGGCGGTAGGTTTGCGGGAGAGGCAGCGCCAGCAGGCGGCTTCGACGACGGCAGAGGGCTCTGTGCCAGACTCGGCGAGTACCAGTGCTGCGATTTTGCGCGAGACCTCCAGGCTGAAGGCCGAGTTCATCAGCATGAGGGACTGGGGCGCGGTGGTGGACACCTCGCG
>JBGGMQ010001019.1:0-5779 GCA_041287975.1 Verrucomicrobium sp.
TTCACCGCGAGCGCATGGCGACCTCCAGCACTCAAATCGACCACATCCTCAAGACCGCTCACCTGCACGGCAGTGAGCCGATTGATCGTCGTGGAGTCACCCAACTGGCCAGAGTAATTTCCTCCCCACGCCCAAACGGTCCCGTCATACTTGAGAGCCAGTGAAAAGGAATCTCCTGCCGCTATGGCCATGACATCCGTCAGACCGCTGACGGTCACCGGCACTTGGCTGTCTGTTGTACTGTTGTTGCCGAGTTGCCCGGAGCCATTCTCCCCCCATGCCACCACTGTCCCGTCTGAAAGAAGCGCCAAGGAATGCAAGGCTCCCGCACTGACGGAGATGACGTCTCCAAGCCCGTCCACATCCACCGGAACCCTGCTGGCGACAAAGCTGTTGTTGCCCAACTGTCCCGATTGATTGCGCCCCCAAGTGGAGACGGTTCCATTCAATTGCAGCGCGACAACATGGTCAGTACCAGCCGCGATCTGTTCACCGAAAATGTCACCTCCAAAAAGGCCGGCCGCGAAGGCAACTGCCGTCTTTGCAACCCTGATGAGAAAACTCACCCTCTGCCTGGCTCTCTCAAGGAACTTCAGAATCCAAGGCCAACCTGAATTTCTCCCTTGAGAAGCTCTCAGCGCGCGCCCTGCTCGGAGGAAGAGGATTAAGAATAATGCCGTATACAATACAATCCAAAATACCATGCCCCTCATTAACCCGAAGCCACAGGTTTAATCCAGAAACGCCAGGTGAACAATATGTGAGAAAAGTTAACTTATTCACTTTTAGCAATTTGCACACATGAATCAGCCTTGTGAAAAGTTCACTGCTCCACTCGCCTCCCATTCACTCATCAAATCCATCGCATTTCCTTCTCAAAATCTAATGGGAAGTTTGCTCATCCAACCACCCTCGCAATGGACTGACACGCTGGTCCGCGGAGTCGGCCTGTTAAAAAGCTGGATCTGAGAGACGCTTTTACTCGATGCCAGTTAGGGCAGAACCCAAAGTCTCTCGCCTCCCATGAAGATACCGCTTTGCTTTTTTGCCATCGGAATCGCCCTTTCCGCAACTGCCGCCGCGGAAGCCCCGGCCACGCCACCAGCAAACATGCACGCGCACCGGAAGTGGGCGTCGGCAGCGGAGACGCTGCCAGAGAGAATCACACGGCTGGAAGGCTTTTGGGCCAAGTACCTGCCCAAGGAAGAAGGCGGTGCCAACGACCGGGACGGCTATGAAGACGGCTCTCACATCTATGCTATCGCAGGCTGTGCCTGGGAACTGGCACGAGCCTATGTCAACGCGGGTGACAAAGAGAAGGCGCTCAAAATTCTCGAGTGGATTCAAAAATACGATTCCAAGTCCATGCTGACGGCGGGCGTGACGCCTGCGACGAAGTAGGCACAAAAAAACCGACACGCTGATGACGCGCCGGCTTTGATGATTCGTTGATGGAAGGCAGTCTGCCGAAGCTTACGCCGACATCACGAGCTTGCGAGAGAGGAAATACTCGAGACTGTCCACGAGGGCTTCCCAGCTGGCGTCAATGATGTTGGTGCTGACACCGACCGTCCCCCAGTGGTTGACGCCGTCCGTGCTTTCAATCAGCACGCGGGTCTTCGCTGCGGTGCCGGTGCGGCTGTCGATGATGCGGACCTTGTAGTCACAGAGCTTCACATTGGCGATCTCAGGATGGACTGAAGAGAGGGCAACGCGAAGAGCGCGGTCGAGTGCATTCACGGGGCCGTCCCCTTCCTCCACGGTGTAGACACGCTCACCGTTGATCTCCACTTTCACGGTGGCCTCACAGGTGTCGAAGCCGCGCTCCCCATGGGTGCGGTGGCTGACGTGGTACTCCAGCAGCTTGAAGCTGGGGGTGAATTGTCCCAGGTCTTTGCGCAGGACGAGCTCAAAGGAGGCATCCGCCGCCTCATACTCGTAGCCGTCGTTTTCCTGGTTTTTCACGTGCTCAAGGATGCGTTTCACCTCGGCGGAACCACGCTGGAGCGGGTAGCCCAGTTCGGTGGCCTTGTGCAGGATGTTGTCTTGGCCGGACATGTCACTCACCAGCACCACCTGGCGGTTGCCCACACTGGCAGGAATGATGTGCTCATAACTGCGGGCCAGCTTTTGCACGGCGTTCACATGCGTGCCGCCTTTGTGGGAGAACGCAGTGCTGCCGACGAAGGGAGCGCGATTGAAGTGCGGCAGGTTGGCCACGTCATCCACCATTTTGGACAGGGCCGTGAGACGTGCCAGATCACTGACCACCGGGATGCCCATCTTGAGCTGGAGGTTCGGGATGATGGTCGTGAGGTTGCAATTGCCGGTGCGTTCACCGTAGCCATTCATGGTGCCCTGCACCTGGACAGCCCCTGCCCGGATGGCAGCGAGGGCATTGGCCACGCCGAGACCACCGTCGTCATGCGTGTGGATGCCAATCTTGGCTTCGGGGAAGCGGCTCTGCACCTTCGTCACGATCTCTTCGATTTCGTGAGGCAGACAACCCCCATTGGTCTCGCACAATACCAGCACGTCGGCACCGCCTTCGATCGCCGCTTCCAGGGTGGAGAGGGCGTAGTCAGGCTCGTCTTTGAAACCGTCAAAGAAGTGCTCGGCGTCATAGAACACTTCGCGGCCGGCGTCTTTGCAGTACTTCACCGTGTCACGAATCATGGCGCGGTTCATCTCAGGAGTCGTTCGGAGGACTTCCGTGACGTGCAGGAGCCAGCTCTTCCCGTAGAAAGTCACGACGGGGGTCTCGGCGTCGAGCAACGTGCGCACCTGAGGATCCTTGTCGACGGCGAGGTCTGCGCGGCGGGTGCTGCCGAACGCGGCCACCTTGGCGTGCTTGAAATGCTGCTTCTTGGCGAGTTCGAAGAACTCGACGTCCTTGGGGTTGGAGCCTGGCCAGCCCCCTTCGATGTAGTGCACGCCAAAGCTGTCCAGCTCATGGGCGATGCGGAGCTTGTCCAGGGAGCTGAAGTTCACGCCCTCACCCTGCGTTCCGTCACGGAGCGTGGTGTCATAAAGGGAGACTTTCGAGTTGGTCATAGAAGTGGCGATGGAGACGAAGAGGCGATAAGTGACGACTGAAAAGCGATGGGAAGAGAAGACTGGGGCCGCACCAGACGTCGGTCAGCATCTCGTACCCGGCATGACGGGCGGGAGGCTTGAATACGGGCTGTCTGCGCGGAAAGACGCCTTCAGGCGCGGCAGAAGCCCTGAATAATTCGAATGAGCCGGATGGAGGCTGCGGGAGACATGCGGGCCGGAGATTAGCAGCAGTTCGCCACCGGGCAACGGGTTTCTTTTTGATGGAGGGAAACCCATTCGCCCCTTGCGGCGCACCCGGCTCAAAGCCATGATCGGCCCCGGATGATCCGACTTCCCGCCAGTGTCCCCTTTCGCGAATCCCGCGTCTTGATCGCCGTGAGCGCCCTGCTTTTTGCGGGTCTTCTAGCGGCCTTTTGCATTGTGGACCCTCCCGTCAAACAGGAGCGGAGGATCGCGCGCCTGAAGTCCGAGAAGAAAGTGGTGGCACCAGAGGCCTATGTGCCCGTGTGGCTGTACAAAGGGCTCAAACTGAACCTTGCCCTCGCTGGAGCCTTCCTTCTGGCAAGTCCCTGGCTGGGACGGCGACGCATGCGGGAGATGAAGTTTGTGCCCGCGCCTCAGGCACCGCCGTGGCAGCGCTGGCACTACCTAGCACTCGCCGGAGCGGTGGGCCTGGCCGCGTGGATGAACGCCCCCCGGCTGAACCTTTCCATGTGGGGGGATGAAGACTTCAACGCCAGCCGCTTCATTCTGGACAAGGTGGAACGCCAACCCGACGGCACCCTCAGCATTGAGCCCCGCACTTGGACGACCACGCTGTGGAACATGCGCAAGCCGACGAACCATCTGGGCTACAGCGTCTTCGCCCGGCTGAGTCACGAGACCTTTTTCCACAAGGGGACGGGGCCGGACGATCCGTGGTTCAGCGAGGCGCTGCTGCGAGCTCCCGTTTTCATCGGGGGCCTGCTCACAATTGCCCTTCTGATCTGGTCCCTGCGCGTCTGGGGATTGCACGGGTGGTGGACCGTCCTTCTGCTGGCTATTCACCCGTGGTTCATCCGGTTTGCGGTGGATGGGCGCGGCTACGGCTTTGTCATGCTGGGTGCGACAGCACTGATGGGGATCACGGGTCGGGCATTGCAAACGGGCCGCTGGCGGTGGTGGGTGCTCATGGGTCTGGTGGAATTTTTCATCCTCTGGAGCAACTTTCAGAGCATCTATCTGTTGGCAGCGCTGAACCTGATGGTGGTGGCCTGTCTGATCAGCCCCACTCTCACCTGGCAGAGCCGTCTGATCCTGGGAGCGCGCTGGATCACAGGTGGCATCGTGACGAGCTTCCTCGTCTTCGGATGGCTGACGCCCTGCTGGCCCCAGATGCAGGAGTTCCTGGCGAAAAAGGAGATTCACGGCGTGATGGATCTCCGCTGGTGGCAGGACTCCTTCTCCGGCTGGGCGTTTGGCCAGCCTTGGCACTCGTGGCATCACGGAGAGAATACGCTGCACTACTGCCTCTCTGAAGCCTTCCAAAGTCATCCCATCCTGCATGTTGCTGCGATGGCTTCTCTCATCCTGACGGTGTTGTACGGCATCTGGGTGCTGGCCACTGATTCCCGGCGCTGGCCGCTCGCCATCTTGATCGTCACTGCGCCGTGTCTGATGCTGCTCCACATGAAGGTGAGCGGCGACCGCCCCTACCCCTGGTACTTGATCCCCTTTCTCCCTGGGATGTTGTGCCTCGTCAGCGCGGCCGCCGGTGGTCTGGCGAAAGTTTCCCGCGACGCCGCTGTGGCAGCCTGTGGCAGCGTGGCACTCCTGTTTGCCATCATATCGCAGGTGCCACGCCAGACCATGAGGTTTCACCCCATCGAGCCTTCCCGGGAATCCGTAACGCTTTACCGGAAGATCATTAGCCCGCGAAATGCGGATTTTGACAAGGAAGTGATGGGAGGCGCCCTCTCCATGTTCACTGAGGCCTATGACCCCGCCATGTACCGGGTGGACAATCTACAGGAATTCGAGGCCCTGCTGGCGGAAGCTGACAAGAGCGGACGGCAACTCTACATGAACCTGGGTGACGTGGCCTTTCAAAAGTCCTTTCCTGCCTACGCCCCGATTATTCAGATCCTGGAGGACCCTGCCCGCTTCGAGCATGTGAAGCATCTCTCCGGGCTCATGCCTTTCACCTCCCGTGACGTCTTCCGGTACTATGGCAAAAATCCTTGATGCTGAAAGCGCCTCCTGCTTTTTCAGCATCGGGAAGATTATCACGGAACTTGAGGAATTGGTTGCTTTCACGGGAGTTATCGGCAGAATCCGCGACTCCCCGAAGGCCTAAACGAATGCCCTATTCCCCTACTCCCAGATTGACCCGTACCGTGCCCGCACGAGTCGGAATCGTGGGCACTGGGTTCATTGCCATGGGGTTGGGCCTGTTGCTGCGGACCAGTTCCGACATGACAGTCTCGCGGATACTGACGCGGCGCCCCATCAATACCGTTCAGGAGGTTGATTCCAACCTCCTGACACGCTCGATGGAAGACCTGATGGCCAACTCGGACATCATCGTCGAATGCAGTGGCGACATCATCCATGCGTGTGAAGTGGTGAAGTCTGCCCATGAGGCAGGCCTGCCCGTGGTGACGATGGGCGCGGAGTTTCACGTCACAGTGGGATCTTACTTTTGCAACAGTGGTGTGCTGACGGAGGCAGAGGGCGACCAACC
>JBGGMQ010001020.1:0-3108 GCA_041287975.1 Verrucomicrobium sp.
GGCATGGCGGCGATGCCACGGCGGCTGGCCACGAGTTGGAGAATGGCCACGGTCAGCTCGGTGGTGCGTCGACGGGCGGGATCAATGCGAGCCGGAATAAGTACTTCACGCATGACGTCGATGCGGTCGTCCGGGATGGGATAGGTGACCAGCGTCTCGGATGCGAAGTCCTTGGGCGTGAGATACGCTTTGGCCACGTAGGGATGCTCTTTGGCTAGCAGCGCAAAAACTTCATACCGGAAAAGGGGATGAAACTGAATGGCGGGACGCTTGTGGGCATGGGAAACAATCACCAGGTCGGCGCGGTCTTCCCCAAGCAGACCGATGGGATCTGCGTGGAACCCGGAGACAAGGTCCATTTCCACCTCCGGCCAGTGCTCGCGAAAAGCATCCATGGAAGGCATGAGCCAGTCGAAGCAGGAGTGGCACTCCACCGCGATGCGAAGCTGCCCCACGCGACCGTCAGCAATCCGCGCGAGATCCCGGTCCGCTTCTGCCACCTGTTGCTCCACCGCCCGGGCCAGAGCCAGCAGACGCTGCCCTCCTGGCGTGAGTCGAAGCGGCACCGTCTTGCGTTCAAAGAGAGGCAATCCATAGAGCTCTTCCATCGCACGGATCTGGTGGGACAATGCAGGTTGCGTGAGATGCAGTCTAGCCGCCGCTTTGGAGATGCTGTGAGTCTCCGCAATCGCAGCCAGGGTGCGGAGGTGGCGCAGTTCAAGAGGGGCTAGGCCAGGGCGCGTCATAAATACGGTGCATGTTGAGGTCCAAAAACATGAATTAGCTGCATCATGCTCCTGCTGCAAGTTTACGGTGATCATGAATACCGAGAATTCGACTACTGCCGCCTCTGCGCGGCTTCAGACACACTCCCTGGGCTTTCCCCGCATGGGTGCCCAGCGCGAGCTCAAGCACGCCGTGGAATCCTACTGGAAAGGCAAGACCGACGCCGCAGCCCTTCAGGAGACAGCCCGTGAACTCCGCCAGCGTCACTGGCTGCTCCAGCAGCAGGCAGGTCTCTCTCTGGTACCCTGCAACGAGTTCAGCTTCTACGACCAGATGCTGGACATGACGCTGCTGCTGGGCAGCGTGCCGCCGCGGTTCAAGAAGCTGGGCATCACCAACGAGACCGACCTCCGGTTCGCCGTGGCCCGTGGCGTGGTGGCAGAGAAGGATGACTCCGCCGACCACCATCACGACTGTGGCTGCCAGACCAGCACCTTCGCCAGTGAGATGACGAAGTGGTTCAACACGAACTACCACTATATCGTTCCCGAGTTGCACCCCGACACCATCTTCTCACTCTCCTCCAGCAAGCCCTTTGACGAGTTCAAAGAAGCCCTTGCCCTCGGTGTGAAGACGAAGCCTGTCCTCGTCGGTCCCCTCACCTACCTGACTCTGGCCAAAGTGCATGGCGATGAAGCCAGCACCCAGGGTTTTGACCGTTATCAGTTGCTTCCGCAATTGCTGACCGTGTACACCGAGGTGCTGCAACGCCTCGCTGCCGAAGGTGCGGAGTGGGTGCAACTGGACGAGCCCATCCTGGCTCTCGACCTCACCCCCCAACAGAGGGACCTGCTGCTGGGTGCTTACGACCAGCTGCGTCTTGCTGCACCAGGGTTGAAGCTGATGGTCGCCACTTATTTCGGTGAACTTCGGGAGAATATGTCCGCTGCTTGTGCTCTGAGCGTGGACGCTCTGCACATCGACGCCGTGCGGGCACCGGGTGAAGTCGCCGCTGTGCTGGAACGCCTGTCCGCTCCGAAGGTCCTCTCTCTCGGTATTGTCGATGGTCGTAACATCTGGCGGAATGACTTCGACGCCTCGCTGCAAGTGATCAAGACCGCTCTCGCCAAAGTGGGCGCAGACCGCCTCTGGCTCGCGCCTTCGTGCTCCCTGCTGCATGTGCCCAACACGCTTGAGCACGAGACCAAGCTTGATGCAGGCCTGAAGTCCTGGCTGGCCTTTGCCAGTGAAAAGCTTGTGGAGCTGACTCACCTGGCGCACCTGGCCCTCGATGAAGACGCTGTAGGTTCCGCCACTGCACTGGTTGAGAATCGTGCCGTGCAGGCAGATCGTCGCAACAGCCCCCGCATTCACAATCCTGCGGTGAAGAATCGCGTGGCCGCCATCCAGCCGGATGACAGCCAGCGCATTTCCCCGTTCGCGGGTCGCCAGACACAGCAGCGGGAGAAACTCCAGCTCCCAGACTTCCCGACCACGACGATTGGGTCGTTTCCTCAAACCAAGGAAGTGCGCTCCGCCCGTGCCCGCTGGAAGGCTGGCACCCTGAGCCCCGCTGACTACGAAGCCTTCCTCGAGGCAGAGACTCGTCGCTGCGTGCAGTTCCAGGAGGAGATCGGCATCGACATGCTGGTGCATGGCGAATTCGAGCGCAATGACATGGTGGAGTACTTTGGTGAGCAGTTGGATGGCTTCGCCTTCACTGCCAATGGGTGGGTACAGAGCTATGGATCCCGCTGCGTGAAGCCCCCGGTCATATTTGGTGACGTGTCCCGTCCCGCCGCCATGACCGTGCGCTGGTCCAAGTACGCCCAGTCTCTGACGAAGCTGCCGATGAAGGGCATGCTCACAGGCCCTGTGACCGTGCTTCAGTGGAGCTTCGTCCGCAATGACCAACCCCGCTCCACGACCACAAAGCAGATCGCTCTGGCCCTGCGGGACGAAGTGGTGGATCTGGAGACGGCAGGCATTGCCGCCATCCAGATCGATGAACCAGCCATTCGCGAAGGGTTGCCTTTGCGTCGCTCAGACTGGGCCGAGTATCTGCACTGGGCGGTGGAATCCTTCCGTCTCTGTGCCAGCGGCGTGCGGGATGAAACGCAGATCCACACGCACATGTGTTACTCCGAGTTCAATGACATCATTGGTGCCATCGGCGACATGGATGCCGACGTCATCACCATTGAGACCTCGCGGTCGAACATGGAACTGCTGGAAGCCTTCGTCGGCTATCAGTATCCGAATGAAATCGGACCTGGCGTGTACGACATCCACTCCCCTCGGGTGCCTGCCGTACAGGAAATGACCGATCTCATGAGCAAGGCCGCAGCCGTGCTGCCGGTGAAGAACCTCTGGGTCAACCCT
>JBGGMQ010001021.1:0-2806 GCA_041287975.1 Verrucomicrobium sp.
AAAAGTGAAAAGTGAAAAGTGAAAAGTCGACGGGCCTCCGCATTGAGACGGTGATTTCACATAACTGCCGCCTCGAAAGACCTTCGTGCCTTTGTGCCTTCGTGTGAGGCAAAAAAGCCAACCTGCTCCACCCACAGGCACCTTCCGCGCCCTGCGACGCACTTTCCTAAACCCAAATAAACCAGTCGCTGTGCCTCTGTGTCTCTGTGGTCAAACCTCAGCTCCCTCACCCTCCCCTGACGCCCACTCTCCTTTCCTCACTCCACCACTCCACTATTCCATCACTCCCTTTCTCCATGTCCCCCAAGCCCACCTCCAGCTCCACCGCCACTTCTGATCTCGGCCCCATCAAGCACGCCCCGGCGTTCGACTTCTACCCGGAGCGCTGGCTCGCTGGCGTGGCCCTCATGTCAGACCAGGACCAGCTCACCTACCTGCGCCTGCTCTGCCATGCGTGGCTGCGCGACGGCCTGCCTGCCGATGAGGCCGCGCTGAAGCGGCTCGCGGGGCGCAAGGTCTCGCCCGAGGTGCTGGCGAAGTTTCCCATCGGCGTGAAGGGGCAGCGTCGCAATCCCCGCCAGGAAATCATCCGCCAGGAGCAGCTTGTGCGTCTGGCCAACAGCGCCCATGCGAGCGCCGTGAAGGCGTGGAAGCGCTGGAACCCGGGCAAGGAGCTGCCTCCCCACCTGCTCACGGTCGCTGCCTATGTGAAGAGCCGCGAGGTCGGAGTCACCGCCACAGAGGCGGAATGCGATGCCCCACAGCATGCTGCGGCAGATGCCGCAGCACATGCCCCGGCAGATGCTGTAGCACATGCCGCAGCATTGCCCACGCATATGCCTGGGCAATGCCCACCACTCACCACCCACCGCCCACCTCTTTCTCAAATACAAAGCAGCAGCAGCAGCAACGCGGGTGCAGGTGCCTGCGAGGCTGGGGTTGAGGTGAAGGCTGAAGTTCAGCTTGAGGACAAGCATGAGACCGCCACCGGGGGAGGGGAGGTGCCGTCGCCTCCGGCTCCTTCTCCTGACCCCGATGTGTCCCCCTCTGCGCCTGGCTCCGGCATTTCTGGCTCACCCTTCGCCGGAGTCGATGAAATCACTGCCTATGGCGCGGTCATCGGTGCCTCGCCCGAGTGCTGTGAGTCCTTCTGGCAGAAGTGCGAAGGCCAGGGCTGGCGCACAGACAGAAATGTGCCCATTCACGACTGGAAGCCGCTGCTGGCCCGCTATCGCAAGCGGTGGGATGAACTTCAGTTTCAGGAAAAACAACTCGCCGCCCGGTGCGGTGGCGGCAGCACGGGCATGGCAGGCCGGAGCCCTGGAATGGGCAATCCCAGGCAAAGCCGCCAGGCCGGTTTCCTGTCTGTTCCTTCCAGCCCGGAGGGGCTCCAGTCCGGCTGGGGTTCCCGGTATCAAAAAAGTCACTCCTGACCCACAGCCAATCTCCACTTTCCGACGAATATGAGCGAAATGTTTACATTTTCAGACACCCTATCTCCCCATGGCGGTCGCTTCCACGTGCTGCTGAAGGATGACGCCTTCTGGGAAGTGCGCGAGCGCGAGATCCATGAGCGCCGGCGTCAGCGCGAGGAGAGCGAGGCTCTCCAGGCCGCGCAACGCCGCTCCCGCCGTTTGGCGGAGATTCCCGACATCTACCGGGAGAACTTTGAGGAAGAGCGCTGCTCCCTGCCCGCCGGGCTCGTGGATCGCGTCATGGCCTGGCGTCCAGAGCAGTCGAACGGCCACGGCATTGGCCTCGTAGGCTCCACCGGGCTGGGCAAGACGCGTCTGCTGGTGAGCCTGCTCATCAGCCTGCCGGACCGCTGCTCCTGGCTCTACCTGCCCGCCATGCGCCTCTCCACCGCCGTGGCTGATCAGTGGGATGACGAATCGCGCATCGTCCATCGCGCCCGTCGCCTTCTGGAAGATGCCCGCAAGGTGAAAGTGCTGCTCCTGGATGACCTCGGCGACGAAAAAGGCACCGATGCCGTCGGCGCCGAGCTGAAAGACCTCATCGAGCACCGCACCTCCCGTCGCCTCCCCATTCTCTGGACCAGCCAGCTCAATGCCGCCCAGCTCGAAGCCAAACACGGCGAGCGCGGCAAAGCCATCGTCCGCCGGCTGGCCGAGTTCTCGTGGATGGCGTAGGGGACTTCGTTCTGTTGAGACGCTGCGCTGGTTGAGACGCCCCCGGTGGGGGCTGCTGGTTGAGGGGCCCGCAAGCGGGCTGTTGAGATGCTGCGCTGGTTGAAGCGAGTTTCGCGGTGAGGAGCCTCAGTTTCCTTGGAATACCCAGCGGAGAGGGTTGGAGTTCCGCATTTATGCGGGTCAGGTTTGGAGTCGCTTGGAACAAACTGGCCACATTTCGTAGACGAAGTATCAGGTTGGAGTACCGACTTTAGTCGGCCTCAGGGATGCTAGAACCCTCAAGCCCAACAATCTATTGCTCCGGCCTTGAAAAACTGGACACAATTCAGGACAAAATAACGCCTCAAGTGACGTATTGCATTGTATCACAAATTCATACATCGTGATACAAATGGACATTCATGCGGACATTTGAGAAGACACATCCTTGGATTTCCTTCCGGGTCGACCTGAGTCGCGCTCCGGCCGACCTGTGGCTTGCTCTGGGGGAGGCGTCGTCCAAGTGTGAGCACATTGCCAAGGTTCCTCTCCGGCCTGCTACGGCGGAGTTACTCCATCGTCTGTTTTTGGCAAAGGGCGTGGCCGCTACCACGGCTATTGAGGGGAACACCCTTTCTGAAGAAGAGGTGCTGAAGGCGGTGGAGGGGAAGCTGATC
>JBGGMQ010001022.1:0-3208 GCA_041287975.1 Verrucomicrobium sp.
ATGCGCAGCCCCTGCACGATGCCAGCGCGAGCGGGAATCTCGACACCGTGGCAGACGCTCGCCATGGGCCGACCGTTCTCCCAGAACCAGCGGGTCGCACGCAGCAGGTCTTCGTCCTCCCGGATGTATTCCGGGGCGCGGCCGCCGCTGAAGAAGATGCCCGCGTAGTCCTCGGGCTGGATGTCCTTGAAGGTGATGTCGGCATCGATGGTGTAACCCTCCCACTCCCTGGTGATCGTCCAGCCGGGTTTGACCTCGTGCAGCACCATCTGATATTTGCGCTTCTCCGGTGCGGCCACCACGGGCTCGAAGCCACCTTCAATAAGACGATAGTAAGGGTAGAGCGTGTCCACGGTTTCCGTGGCGTCGCCGACGATGACGAGGACTTTGGGCTTGGTCATGAATGGTAAAGGGTATTGAGGCAGGGTTTGAGATGACGCTTTTTCCGCACCGAGGCAGGAGGATCCCGCTGCGGCAATGCTGGATGTGGTGACAGCCTGCTGGCGGTTCCTGACTCTTATTACGCCGCTTGGAGGTTGCCGCCAATACAGCTATGGCGCATAGAGACTCAGGTTTTTGGTCACATCATTTCCGCCATGGACATCCTCAAACGCCGCCGCATTCCCCGTGTGGCACTCCTCATTGAAACCACGCGCACGTTTTCGCGCGAAATGCTCTCGGGAGTTCGTCGCTACGTGGCCGAGCATGGCCCTTGGTCCACCTTTCTCGAACTCCGTGCTCCGGACTCCTCGCCACCGGCATGGCTAAGACACTGGGATGGCGACGGTATCCTGACACGCACATTCACCCTGGAGATGGCCGACTTGGTCACAGCTACCGGCCTGCCGGCTGTAGAGATCCGCTCCAAAACCCTCGCCGGTGGACGCCCCTTCGTCGGTGTAGACAACGCCTCCATTGGCCGCACCGTGGCCGAGCATTTCTTTGAGCGGGGATACAGGCGGTTCGCTGTGTACAGCTTGCAATCAGAGAGCTTCTTCATCGAGCGTGTGCGGAATTTTGTCAGCACGGTGGAAGCCTATGGCTGCCTCTGTTCAGAGCTGCCGGAAACCACCTCAGACAGCGTGGCAGACTGGGAGCAAAGTCAGGCCCGCCTTATCACCTGGCTTTCACAGCTGCCGAAGCCGGTCGGTGTTTTTGCCGCCAACGATCAGCTCGGCGTCCGTCTTCTCGAAGCCTGTCAGCGGGCGGGGGTTGCTGTGCCGGAAGAAGTCGCTGTCGTAGGTGCTGAGAACGAGGAAACTCTCTGCACCTTTGCCACCCCTCCCCTGACGAGTGTCCGGTTCGATGGCCACACCGTAGGCTATACCGCCGCCGGGTTGCTGGATGAAATGATGGCTGGCAAAGCGCCACGCCGCCGCGAAACCCTCGTTCCTCCCAAAGGGATCGTCGTACGCGGCTCCTCCGACGAACTGGTAATCAATGACAGCCTCGTTGCCCATGCAGCACGTCTGATTCGAGAAAACGCGATGGATGGCATCAACGTCGACGACCTTTGTCGCAAACTGAACGCCTCGCGCAGCACTCTCGACCGTCGCATGAAAGCGGCATTGAAACGTTCACCGAAACAAGAGATTATGCGCATCCGATTCCGCGAGGTCGAACGCCTCCTTCTCGAAACGGACCTCACCATCGACGTCATCGCCCGGCAAACCGGCTTCAACCACAGCCACTATCTACAGGCCATCTTCAAGCAATTCTATGGCCAGACTCCCGGCGCGTTTCGGAGCAGGGGCGGATTCAGTTGAAAAAACAAACAAGGGTCAAGGAACTAACCCTAGTTCTGTAAGTTCCGTCAATCCTGCCAGAATCATTTTGTCTTCCATCTTGTTAATCCATCAAAAATCTTGTCAATCCTGTCTGAATTTTACTTCACGATCTCTCTATCGCTCAGCTTCAGACGGCCTAAGCGGTCGCGGGTAAAGGTGAACTTCTCACGGGTGGCAGCGCCCTTTTCTTTGCTGCCATATTCCACGCGGATCATCACGACGAAGGGCGCGGGCACGACTTTCAGGACACGGAAGACCGGCTCGACGCCGGAGCGGATGAAGCAGTAGAGCGGCAGGTGCATGCGGTCGGCATTCCAAAGCCAGTGGGCCAGCGGGAAGCCGGGCACCTCGGACAGGGCCACAAAGATCTCACGCACGAGGGCTTCCCCGGACTCACGGGCGAGCTTGCCGGCGGCACGACGGTTGCGCAGGTGCTCCATCCAGGCCGCGACGGGATTCTGATGCACCTCCTCCATCTCCTCAATGATCTGAAGGGCATGGCCGTTCATGGCCTCGCGGAATTCTTCCCGGGAGATTTCTCCGTGATCGAAGGCGGCAAAAAGCTGACGAGGGGTGAGACTAGGCGGCGTCACAATCCGTCTACGTTGACCAATCGACGCGCGGATTGCAAGACTTACGCCGCAGAAGGAAAACGTACCTGGACAACGGCATGCCCTGAGGGTTGAAATCCGGCCTGCCGCCCACCATGGTGACGGCAGCTCTCTGCCCGAACCTCCCTGCCCATGCCCCTCGCCGACTGGTACGACACGCCGCACTACTACGACATCATCTTCGACCAGGACACGGAGAAGGAGGCCGCGTTCCTCACGGACTTGATGCGGCTCTACTCTCTGGGCAAGCGGGCCACCAAGGGACCGTGGAAAGTGCTGGAGCCTGCCTGTGGCTCTGGAAGGCTCATCACCGCACTGGCACGTCGCGGGCACCGGGTCTGGGGATTCGACCTCAACGAAAACATGACCGCCTACACAGAGCAACGTCTGCGGGAGTCCGGGCTGACCGCTAAAGTGTGGCAGGACCGCATGGAGAAGTTCACCGTGCCGAAAGCGCCCAAAGGAGGCTTCGACCTGGCCCACTGTCTGGTGAGCACCTTCAAGTATGTGATGGAGGAGGCAGGAGCGGCGTCTCACTTGCAGACCGTGGCGGCCCAGTTGCGGGAAGGCGGTCTCTATGTGCTGGGGCTGCATCTGACCGACTACGCGGACAACAGCGAGCAGCACGAGAGCTGGCAGGGAACTAGTGACGGCGTGAAGGTGACCTGCAACACCCACACCTGGCCGCCGAACAAGAAGCTCCGCACGGAAGACCTGCGCACCCGCCTGCGGATCACCCAGGAGGGGCAGACAAAGATTCAGGAAACACGATGGCAGTTCCGCACCTACAACGCGGCTCAGTTGAAGAAG
>JBGGMQ010001023.1:0-3640 GCA_041287975.1 Verrucomicrobium sp.
AACCTTTGATGGAGCGAGTCACGCGTTGGTCTGAGAACCTGTTTGGATAAAAACGCTGGGGGTGTTGCGAGGCGTTTTTAGTCTGGACAAGGCGCGAAAAGGGCGGGGATAGATGAAAAGGCAAGCGGACCCTGAAGCGAGACGCTTCTTCCACACTGGGCTGCCGCGTGGCCAGAGCCCTCCGATGTCGGAAGCAGATGAGGAGTTCACAGAAAATACAGTACCCAAAATCTGGCGACGAAGTCGCTTTGGAGTGCGTGCGAGAATCGCCGCTTTGGCGCGGGCTGTTGAGGTTCGAACCAGGATGAGGCTGATTGCGTCGCCTGCGTCGCCTCTCGGCCCCGTCCACACCCTCGTGACAAGATCACCCACGTCCAGGGAGAGGCGATCTCCGAATCGCCGTTGACCGCGACTCCGCAACTTCGCCGACAGCGCTCTACCGCATGACATCGAAAGCCGAATCAACAATCTCCAACCCTTCAGCCCACAACACCTGGCGACGAAGTCGCTTTGGAGTGCGTGCGGCCTGACGCCGCTTTCGGGAGGACAGAGGATTTGCTGGAAAGACAAGAGGTCAGCGGAGGCCATCACCCCCGCCCCCTGCGCGAGCGACCTCAACCGGCAAGCGAACCCAACACCCCCGCATCTTCCACACTGGGTGCCGCCCCCTTCTCTCACGGATCCTGGTCCGCAACGAGTTGGGCCTTACGGAGAGCGACAGCCGTGCGCAGGGCTTTCACGTGCTGAAGGTCTGACGCCGAGGTCTTTCCGGAGGCAGTAAGCTCAGTGATGACACCGTCCAGCGTGGCAAGATAAAGATCATAGAGCGGGACGGCTTCCCGGATGCGTTCTGTCCTGAAACCCGCAAGCGCCTGCCGATACTTGGAGCGCAGACCTTTCAGCGAGGCGACTGTCCCTTCGGGATCGATCAACGGGACGGGCTCGCCTTTTTCCAGACGCTGCTTTTCCAGATCGATCTGCCCGACTTCATCCTGCTTCCCCTGCTGCAAAGCCGCGGTCCTGGCGGCACCAATGCCGTTGACCATGTAGCTGTCCTTCAAGATCTTCATCGAGGCAGCGAACTTGTTACCCGCCTTGGCGGTGAAGGAAGCCTGGAAACCGCGCTCCAGAGTCTCCAGGCGCAGGGCGAGGGTTTTGTCCAACGGCGGTAGACTGGCCAGATCCTTGGAGGCGTCCTCCCACTCTACGACGTAGCCTTTGATGTAGAAGTCCACCCGCTCGCCGCCTGCGACCGCGTGCTCAAAGTCATTCCACTGGAGCTTGCCTTCCAAAAACATCAGCGTGAGCCAGTCGCCCGCCTGATCTGAAGAAGGGTTCCCCTTCGCCCAGGACGAGTACTCAAACGGCTCACCCGTGACCCACTGCCAGGTGTTCGGTGACTTGGTGCGGACGGCTCCCAGCCACAACATGTGAAACGGTGAAGTGAGCATGGGAGAGCACAGACTCGCGATGGCGGACTGCTCCTCTGCACTGGTAACCACGGCAAGATGGCCGCCCATGGCCGTGGCCCGGGTCCGTGCATCTGCCCAGGAGATGCGTCCAGGTACGAACTGGTACTTCGAGGAGCCAACAGTCACCACCGCAGAAGCCTGCGGCTGCGTCTTGGCGGCCGCAGGAGCGTTGGCAATCTTCTCTTCTTCCTTCAGCGCAGCACTCGGAGGAGGGGCCTTGCCCTCGGCGAGCACGATTCGGAAACCATAGACGGCGGTGCGGACATTCTGAGAGTTGCCCGTGCGGTGGGTGGAGCGCAGATGGTCGCGGGTGAAGTAGTCATACGACCCACCCCGGAGCACGCGGAACTTTTGAGGCTCGTCAAACCAGTCAGAGCACCACTCCCAGACATTCCCGCTCAAGTCATAGAGGCCAAGGGCGTTCGCCGGGAATGTGCCCACGGGGGAGGTCCATGCGAAACCGTCGTCATAGCCTCGCAGCACCTGACTCTCCGGTTTTTTGGCCAGACGCAGGGCCGTTTCATCCGGAAGGTTGGCCACACCTTTGGGCGGGGGCCACACTTTTCCCCAGGGATAAAGATCGGGCATCTGGCCCAGCTTCTCCTTGATGGGGGCCTTGGGGTCCTCCATGTCCCCAACCCCGACAGCGAAACTCCACTCCACATCTGTGGGAAGGCGGTAGTGCCGGTCCTCTTTGCGGGACAGCCATTCGCAAAAGAAGCTGGCATCAAGCCAGGTGAGCCCGACGGCAGGATGGTCGTCCGTCTGGGGAAAAGACTGCGCCTGCCAGGTGCGCTTGTTTTCGTTGAGGAAAGCGCGGTAGTCTTTGACCCGTGTCTCCCAACGACAGAAGTGCACCTTCGCGCCTGATACAAACACGTACTCCTGACCGAGCGAATTGACGAAGGGCTTCTCCCTGGTGCCCAGGATGAGACTTCTCGAACTCTGATCGATGACGGGTACCAGCGGCGAGGTCCCCTCTCCTACAGTCGGAGGAGAAGGCGCAGCAGGTGCTGGAGGTGCGGCATTTCCTGCTGAGTTTTTGCTCACAAGATACCAGCCTCCGCCACCTAGGAGCACACCGAAGGCGATCATGGAGGTAAAGGCCACCAACGGAGATTTCCTGGGCCGCATAGGCCGCACCGTCACCGGACGAGGGCGTTGCTGTTGGGGTGGCCCGGGTGACGGCGACGGCTTGGGAGCGGGCGGGCGATCCTCGGGCACCAGATTCTTTGGCACTGCGGCTGTGCTGGCAGGACTGTCCACCTTCACAAACGGGACCGTGAGAATGTGATCCAAATCGTGCCGGATTTCGCTGGAGGACTGGTACCGGTCCCGTGGGTCATTTTCCATGGCCCGGGTGATGATGTCATCGAACCGGCGGTCGGTGCCCACCTTCAAGGAAGGGAGCTTGAACATGCCGCGGGGAATTTCCCCTGTGAGCATGTTGTAGAGCATGACGCCCACGGCATAGAGATCCGCCCGGTGGTCAGTCGTCATTCCCAACGTAAGGGACTCCGGTGCCACGAAGTCAGGGGTGCCAATGGCCATGTCTGACCGGGTCAAGCTGGTGGCCTGGCTGGGGTCGTTGAGCTTGGCAAGGCCAAAGTCCGCCACCTTCACCTGCCCGTCCCGGTTGATGAGCACATTGGCAGGCTTGATATCGCGATGGATGACGCCTTGCTCATGGGCGTAGAGCAGCGCATCACAAACGTGAGCGGCCACGGCCAGCGCATGGTCAGGCGGAAGCTTCCCCTGCTGCTGGATCAGGCGCGCCACGTCGGTGCCGTCCACATACTCCATGGCAAAGTAGAGCTGCCCGTCTGCCGTCTCTCCCGAGTCATGGACAGCGACAATGGCGGGATGCGAGAGCCTCGCCATCGTGCGGGCCTCGTTCTTGAAACGGGCTACATACTGTGACTCATCATCCGCCGCCTCAGGAGGCAGCACCTTGATCGCGACCCAGCGGTCAAGGGATAGCTGGCGTGCCTTGTACACGGCTCCCATGCCCCCCATTCCAAGGGTTTCCCAGTCGGCATACTGGGGCAGCATTCGCGCCATGTGGTCCGTGGTAGGCGGATTCCACCGCAGCCGCCCCGGATCCGACCGCCCTGGCGATGCATCAGGAGCTGGTTGAAACTGGGTAGACTCGTCAGACATGCCACGGA
>JBGGMQ010001024.1:0-6896 GCA_041287975.1 Verrucomicrobium sp.
CCAGAAGGTAGCCAGGGGTTGAGCGAAGTGACACCCCTGGAAAAGCGATGCCATCAGTGCACCCTGAAAGTGGTGCCAGAGGGGTTGCGGGCGGTAACGACAGGCAAGAGCCTGCTATCTCACCCCCTTGCTAGGACCTGACGTTTCAGGATGTTTTATCCAAACAGGTTCTCAGGCTTTTTCACCTGTCTCGATCTCGAGGAACTCCACGTCATCGGGACGAGGTGCCGTGCCTTTAAGCGCGAACTGACCTGCGCTCGCGTCCCATTCGTCCTTGAGGGATCTCACCAGTTCGAAGAACGGGCGAAGCAGTTCTGGAGCAGCGGTGCCTGTAGGCGAGGCCCAGGAGGCGGCAATGTCAGCGCCGCCGTCATTCATCCAGAATGGCTGGATGAAGATACCTTTACCGTCAGACGTAGGGCGGGCAGACCATTGCGCTTCCGCCTGCTCAGGAGTGAGCAACAGTGTTCTCAGACTTTTGAAATCTGAGTCTGCACTCCATTCCTGCCCAATGGCCTCCATCGCCCTCTTGCGGGCGGAGTTCATCTTTTCCTCTGCCTTCGCACTGGCCTCACCCTTGGCGAGACATCGTTCCGCCTCAGGGACTTCGTTCATGAAGTCACCGAGCCCTTTCGCGGCAGAGAACACTACACGTTTGCCTACACGTCCGTACTGGTAGAGTTGGAAACTGCGGCACTCTCCGTCACCTTCAGAGTCTTCGGTGCTCACCATGATGAGTGCCATGGGATGCGTCGGCATTTCTCCGCCTGCAGAAGGCGGATACATCCACTTGCGCTGTTTGTCGGCAAAAGGGTGGATGGACAGGTGCAGGTTGATCCCTCGATCTTCATTGGTGGGGGAGACCGTCCTCATTTCCAGCGTGCCCTTGCTGTTGTCCACAAGCAGAAGATGGCCTTCTTTATTTCCTGCAACTTTCATGACCTTTGCGGCCTCGGCACCGAGGGCCTTGAAAGCCGAGGCCTGCTCATCACGCGGGTGGTCGAAGTTCATCTCCTGTTTGACAACGCGCGCGGCCCAGGTAAGCAGATCGGCCAGGACTACTTTTGGGTCGGGCAGCGAGATTTCCGCAGCCATCGCCTTCTGCAAAAAGCCGGCACTGGCAGCCGCGGCGAGTGCCCGTGCACACCATTCCCGTCGTGTCTGCGTGATCTGGAATGACGGTGACTGATGGGGCGATTGCATGAAATGAATGGGTGAAAGGGAACTGGTGGGGAGGCACGGAAATAAAAGCGGGCGGCAGCCTCCTCGACCGCCGCCCGCAGTTGGGGCGCGCTGGCTTACTTGCGGTCGGTTCTGATAATGATCGCACTGATGTCGTTGAGAACGACCACAGCGTCATAGAACTCCTGACCGGCGAGCGCGGAAAGGTGAAGGGTTTGTCCGCCCACGGCTTCGATCTTGCCGGAAATCTTGTCACCGGACTTGAGGCGGATCTCCACCTTCTGCCCCACCTGGCGTTCGAGCACGGTCCCTGCGACGTCGTCTTTTTTGAATCCTACTTTGTCGTCAGCGGTAACTGCGGCGGTGGCAAGAGTGGTCATAAGGGCGATAAGAGCAATGGCTTTCATGATGATGATTCTATTCTAAGTTTTGACTTGTTGTGGTGTGTGAGGGGAGAAAGTGGCGCTGGTTTACTGGATCTCGATCTGGATGGTGGCAGTGGCTTCACCCGCAGTGATGCTCAGCAGGTACTTGCCTGCGGGGAGTTTCTGTTTGTCCATCGTCTGGGCGAGGGTGCCTTTGTCCGTACCATGGAAGATGATGATGGCGGGTTGGGCCGTCTCATCTGTCGTGCCGTCAGCCTTGAGCTTGTGCACGTTGATGATGGCCATGTCAGCCTTCACTCCCACGCTCAGAGCTGCGTCAGATGTGACAGGTTTTTCCACTTTTGCGAAAGGCTCACCCGCTTTGTGAGTGGCGTCCTGGCTGCCGACTGTGACAGGGAAGGGGAGAGGGCCTTCGGCGGGAGCAGCGAAACTGCTGCCGATGGTGATGAAGAGCACGGTGAGGATTTTGGCGACTGACTGTTTCATATATAGTGAGTGTATGTGGAGCCCGCTGGGGTTTGTGACATCTTCTTTCAATTTTCGATAGCGGGATGGCATGGTTTGACCCCGGCTTCAAAGAGCAACCGGATCTTGGTGAGGGATCCGACAGGAATGGCCCGTGCGGGAGCATCGCTTGAGCAGAAAATTCTTTTGCGCATCACGACTCCACTCCGATACTGCGGCGAAGGAACTTAACCATGACTGCTGCAGAACTGCTTTCTTCTTTTGGCCAGACCCTCGACATTGACGATCTGGAGTTCGCCGACAACGGCACGTGTCACCTCATCTTTGGCGACGACCTTGAGTTCACCATCGAGGAAGTGCGAGGAGAGAACGCGGTCTATGTATTTGGCGACGTTTGTGCAGTCCCTGAGAGTGATCAAGCCGGCTTTTATGCCCGTCTTCTTGATGCGAATCTTTTTGGCAGCGGCACCGGGGACGCGACCTTTGCCGTGAACAAAGAGACGAACACGGTGATTCTGCACAAGCGCATTCCGCTCGGAAGCCTTCAATCCGAGGATTTTCAAGCGCAAGTGCAGGAGTTTGCGAACTGGCTGATCACGTGGAAATCGGACTTGGCGCCTGGAGACTCCGAGGAGGTGGCTGGCACTTCAGAAAGCACCAGTGATGGTGGGGAGTTCATCCGGGTCTAGCGAACGAGTGACGAGCCCGCCTGGCCTCCGACGAATACGAGGCGTGGACGCTTTTTTTGAAATGAGTGCCACGTCCGCCCCGATGGAGTGCTTGAACGCGTACGGAAAAAGCCACCCGAAGCTTTGCTTCGAGTGGCCTCAAGAGCTGGTTTGATGGCCCAGCGACTGCCGCTGGAGACGGATCAAAGAGAATCAATGTCGCGGCCGCGTTCGACGACGGCACCCACAAAATCCATCCAGGCAGGCAGTCGGCCCACCTGAGCCTGATTGAGGGGCTTCATATATTCTTCCTTGCCATTGGAAGTGACTTCATTGGCCAGGTTTTGCAGCATTTTGGCCACCAGGATCACACTGCGTTGGGTGTCTGCATCATTGGCTTGTGCCTGAAGAGTGACAGGTGAAGCCTCGTTCCCTTGTGGCGCCATCAGCATGGGGCACACCAGTTTGAGCATGATCAGACTCGCCACCGCCTTGCGGGCGGCCGCTTCTCCATGGCCCGCAGCGATGATCTCGTCATGAAGGCACTTCGCCTGATCGCAAAGTTCCTGAGGTAATGCGCCCACACCCTTATCCCGCGTAGCCTTGTCAGAACTGATCCCCATGGAATCACAAATTCCCTCAAAAACTCCCACGAGTCGGGCCCGGTTCTTGGCAGGAGCGCCATCATCGATTTCTTGCTGGGTCATCTTGGCGGGGTTTACCTCCAGTTTCTCCCCTCTGATCTTGTCTGTCGACCCTGTGACGACGTCCTTGAGGTGGTCATTGACGTGAAGAAAAGCGTGCGGTTTGGACAACATGACGTCTCCATCATTTCTCAGCAGGGTGTTTGTCTTGGCTGTGCCCGCATGGCCCTGAATGCCCTCCTTCACGCCTTTCATCAGCGTCTTGTGCACTTCGGGAGGGATGGTTTCCTCACCCTCGGCAATCGCTGAGGATTTCACTTTGTCGAGCAGCGAGCGCATGACCTGCTTGCGCTCCGCGATGCTGAAATTCTCGGGATTGTTCTGCGCAAGAGTGTCGTACTCGCTCATGAGTGAGGCGTAGATGGCGGTCTTGCCTCTGGGACTGGGAGCGGCGTTCAGATCTTCGATCTCACCGAGAATCTCCAGCTTCTGCATTTCCACCTTCACCATTTTCAGCACTTCATCCCCATTCTGCAATTTGCCTGCATGACGAAGCTGATGAGATTCCAGCTTGTCTTTCAGTGTCCGCAGATGCCCCAGTTGTTCACCGATGGTTCCGTTGTTCGCTTTTGCCTTGGCGAAAGAATCTGCAGCCTTCGTGAGCTCCACGAAATCACTTTTGCGGACGCCTGCGTATCCCAGGCCATTGGCGATTTTGTTGAAACCAGAGGCAAAGAAGGTCTTGGCTTTGGCGGATTTGCTGGGTGAAATTCCAAAGGCATTGGCCAGCCCTTCTTTCGAAAGCACCCGCAGGCCAGCTCCGTTTTCAAGAGATCCGCTTTTGGCGGTGAGGCCGGGGTACCTTTGCGGGGTCGTCGCCTTGGTGGTGGTCGTCTGGCTGCCCACCTTGGCGCCTGAACCAGTCGTTGAGGTCGGCGTTGGTGGCAGTGGTGGCAGGTCGATGGTAGGAGGGGTGACGACCGATTGGGATTGTCCGAGGCCTTGCATCGTTTTTCGAGGTTAAGATTAAGGGGATGAACTGGCGATTGCGGATCGCGTTTCGCTTTGTCATCTACTCAGCCCGGTCCCGTTTCAGAGTTACTGTTTTGTTGCGAAGGCACTCAGTGTATTGAAAGCTGTCGACATGGGTGCCAGCCAGCCAGTGACCGTACGGCCCGCAGAAAACCGCTACCATGGCGAGATCTCGCTTTGCCCGGTGGCGGCACCTGACGCCCCCTTTATTCAGCAACTGCTGGAAGACATGGCACCGCTGTCGGTGACGAATCTGCCGCCGGTGATCGCGGCGAACGCCGGGCAGAGATATGTGGAGCTTGCTGCCGGCGGGTGGCGGGAGAGACATTGGGCACCTTTCATCATCAATCAGGGCGGGGGTGCCCTGGGGTTGCTGGTGGTTGAGCCAGATGCGCTTTGCGCGGAGGGGGAATGGAATCTGTTTTATTACATTTGGCCAGAGCACTGGGGCCGCGGAGTGGCAACGAAAGCGGTGATCAAATGCCTCGAGTTGGCATTTGATGAGATTGGATTGCGGAGCGTTTGCGCCAGGTGCCAGAGTGATCACTTGGCCTCATTGAGAGTGCTGGGAAAGGCCGGTTTTCATGAAGTAGGGAGAGTCACCAATGACGGGACCTTTGGGGCCCGCACAATGGGTCAGGAGGTGTTGTTGCTGCGATGCTTGAACCCGTCTGCACCCGCGGAGTGAAGACGGGTCTGCCGCCCTATGGGATTTGGCTTGCGGCCATGGGCGTATTTTGATGAGGTAGCTGCATTCATGAAGCGCCTGACCTTTCTCCATCTCTTCCTCCTCACGTGCGGCACTGCATCCATCCCTGCCGGGAACATCCTGGCTCAGGACAAGGCTGTTCAGCGTATCGCCATCATCAAGGCTGACGACGTCCGGGGGTTGAACGGAAAGTGGGATCGCTTCATCAAGGTGTCCCAGGAGCGCGACGTGGTCGTTTCTCTCGGCATAATCACAGACACTCTGGGGGCGAAAGAGCCCAAGTATGTCGAGTGGATCAACACGCAAGCTGACTCCGGCAAAGTCGAATTCTGGAGCCATGGCTGGGACCACAAAAGCTGGACGGATGCCTCCGGCAAGAAGCTGTCCGAATTCGGTGGTTCTGGCTTTGAGCATCAGAAGGACCACCTCCTCAAAGCCCAGGCTGCTTTCCAGGCGGCGACTGGCAAGCCCTACTCCATTTTTGGCAGCCCCTACAATGCCATGGACGGAGACACTGCCAGGGCGCTGAACGAGATCCCTGAGCTCAAAATGATCTACTGCTATCCTGGCTCGATTGTGAACGCCCAGCTCAAAGGCAAACTCCTCCTGCCAATGTCATTGCGCGGTGAGCATGATGGTACCAGCAAGCCCAACTTCCCCAAGTTCAAGGAGGACTATCAGAAGAAAGACCTGTCGAAACTCACCTTCGCCGCCATCCAGTTTCACCCAGCTGGATTCAGCGAAGAAGGGTTCAAGCACTACACGGACATTCTTGATTTCTTGAAAGCGGAGGGCTGGACTTTTGTGCTGCCCAGCAAGTATGCGGAAATGACGACTGCCGCGCCGAAGCCTTGACGCCTTCGGCCAGATCAGCCTGGCGGCCATGGAAGCAACACGTCTGGTGACCCTTCCATGGCAGGGTCTGTGAAAAGACTTGTCATGATGGTATTTGCACTGTGCAAATACCAGCGACGAGTTGAAAAAAGCCCTCGCAGGCCTGGAGGCCTCCACCACAGAGATTAGGAAACTACAAGAGGGCCTTCAGGTGGTGTGCGCCTGGACGAAACGGATCAAAGTGGGCGAAGTCTGGATGACGCCTGACGAGTTCCTGACCACCCAGCTGCACCTGAAGCTGAGCCATGGCATCTCCCCCGAAGCTTGTCAGAAGATGACCAAGGAGCTGACAGACGCCGCTTGAGGCATACCAGTACCAGTGTAGAGGAGGCGTTTCGCCTCCCGGTCCACTTGCCTGTTGAAGTTCGCTTCGCCTTGCGACTCCAATCACTACGGAATAAACCGGGACCCAGTATCCAAAGGCGGATCAGCCACTGGAGGCATCGCATCCTCACCCGCCAAGGGTGCGATGATCGCGCGCAGTTGCGCCACCTCGGCTCGTAGTGCCGCCATCTCCTGTTCCATTTTGCGGAACCAGTCCGCTTCTTGAGCGCCGGAAATCGTGGCTGCGGTCGCAGGGCTCGCCGCTGGAGTCACCATGCTGATCGCAGGATCCACCGGTCCGCTCAGCAGATGCGCGTAGGTCACCGTCTTGCGCCCCAGCCCTGAGGGGAATTGGATGGCGAGAGGCGTCCCATGATAGTCGATGAGCTTTTGCAGAGAATATTCCACCGAAGGGATGTCCAAGAAGGCGTGGAGCCGCTCTGTGCGCTGCCGCAGCTCCCCAGACGTCTGAATGCCGCGCAGCAGCAGCACCGCCAGCAAAGCCACGCCCGCCTTGTCCAGCAGGCCGAATTTCGAATCCAGAGTGTGCTTGTACTTTTGCACCCGCGCGCCCGACAAGGTCAGCTGCAGC
>JBGGMQ010001025.1:0-5326 GCA_041287975.1 Verrucomicrobium sp.
GAAAATAATTTTTTTTTTTTTTTTTATTCGGAACCGTGTGGTGCCGGACATGCTTGATGCCATGTCTTCACGAAAAAATTCGTGCTATCGATCTAGCAATTGAAAGAAAAACAAAATTGATCCATGCGGTCAAGGCTTCGCTTGGTTCAAGCGGAAAAGATTCTGTGCGCAGACGGGCGTTGAATTGAAAAGGCACCGCCACAGAGCAAATTATTTACTCGATACCAGGCTAGTTTTTGACAAATCTGTAAGCAACATTCAACGTCACTGCTAAGCATTGTCTTCAGACGCGTGGAATAAAGCCTGCCGTGACTCACGCCGCCTGAGAGTAGTCTCCTGAACCCATTCGGGAAATTCAGATGCACCCCCTTCGAAGGTGATGCACAGGACTCCGACCGGCTCCCTGCTAGAGGGCCAGAAAAATTGGCGCCACCGGACCGTCTATCGTCGTCCAGCAGTCCCCGTCGGCTACTCTCCGATGTACACAGGAGTGCCGACGTCGATGATGTCGTAGAGTTCCACGACATCCAGGTTCTTCATGCGGATGCAGCCGTGGCTGCCGATGCGGCCGATCAGCTCCTCCTGATTGGTGCCGTGGATGTAGACGTAGCGCTCCTTGGTATTGGCGTTGCGCTCCTCCGCCCCCTCCAGCCAGAGGATGCGGGCGAGGATGAGGTCGGCGTCGACTTTGTCACCGGGGGTCCACTCGCCGACGGGCTGGCGGGACTTGAAAATGGTGTGCAGGGGAGCCCCATTGCCATGCTTCTCCATGACACGGAAGGCCCCGAGCGGGGTGCGGTTGGAGCCCTCCTGGAAGCCAATGCCGAACTTGGAAGTACTACAGGGCCAGGACTTTACAACACGGGTGCCGTCCCACAGACGTAGAGTCTGGGTGGCGACGGAGACTTCGAGACGGGGGCGCAAAAGTTGCATTTTACAGGTGGCAGTTTAAGCTGCCCGCCCTTTTCTACAAAGGAAAAGCCCAAGCAAAGAGCAAAGCCAAGCAATCATCATGAGCAACACCAAACATGTCGCGGTCGTCGGCGCCACCGGAGCGGTGGGTGTGGAGATGTTGCGCTGCCTCGAGCAACGCAACTTTCCCGTCGGCCAACTCACCCTTCTTGCCAGCGCCCGGAGCGCCGGAAAGACGATGAAATTCAAGGGCGAGGACGTGACGGTGAAGGAACTGACGCCAGACTCCTTTGCTGGCGTGGATATCGCGCTCTTCAGTGCGGGCGGTGGGATCAGCAAGGAATTCGCCCCGCACGCCACGAAGGCCGGAGCCATCGTGGTAGACAACTCGTCCGCCTTCCGCATGGATGACGAGGTGCCTCTGGTGGTGCCTGAGATCAACGCGGCCGATTTGAAGAACCTGCCCAAGGGCATTGCCGCGAATCCGAACTGCACAACGGCCATCACCCTGATGGCGCTGTACCCGCTGCATCAGGCCTTTGGCGTGAAGCGTGTGTTCGCCAGCAGCTACCAGGCGGTGTCTGGAACTGGCGCGCAGGCCATTGAAGAACTGGAGGCACAGGTGCGCGACTGGGCCTCAACGGACCGCAAATGGGATGACGTGCGCCTCTCCGCGGACAAGGTGAAGGTGTACCCGCACCAGATCGCCTTCAATGCGCTGCCGCATGTGGATAGTTTCCTCGACTCCGGCTACACGAAGGAAGAAATGAAGATGGAGAACGAGGGCCGCAAGATCATGCACCATGCGGACTTCCGGGCCAGCGTGACCTGTGTGCGCGTTCCCGTTTTCCGGGCGCACAGCGTGGCCGTGAGTGCCGAGTTCGAAAGGCCCGTGACCGTGGCAGCAGCCCGTGCCGTGCTGGCCAAGGCTCCTGGACTGGACTTGATCGATGACCCGACGCTGAAGCAGTATCCCCTGGCGCTCGATGTCGCCGGCAAGGACAACTGCGCGGTGGGTCGGCTCCGCATGGACTGCGCTCTGGACAACGGCCTGGCCTTCTGGGTCGCTGGTGACCAGCTCCTCAAGGGTGCAGCGCTGAATGCTGTGCAGATCGCCGAGTGCCTGTAGGGACGCTTGGAGGATTTTGATTTAGATTTGGAGAGCCCCGCGGTGGTCGTGAGACGCTGCGGGGCTTTTTTGTGGAATGCGGAAGTGCGGACGGCGGAGTGCGGGATGGCTACCAGACGGGCTAGATGAATCCGCTACGACAGACACCGGTCGTCTTCCCGTTTGAAGGTGTTTTTGACATTTCCGAGGACGCCACGCAGTGAAGCAATGGGGCGCACTGGAACGAGTTCAATCCGACCCTCCAGTTGGATCATCTCCATCTTGTCCCCTGGTGACAACGAGAGCCTCTCGCGAACATCCTTGGGGATCATCACTTGGAACCTGGGTGAGATCGATACCAGAGACATAGGGTTCTCACGATGGTACCATGAGTCAAAGATCGGTGCCAGGAACACACGTCATCCCTTGCATTCTGCCCTTGAGTCCCGCCGGGGATTGTTCCAAGGAAGGAAGTCCATCCCTTGTCCTCACCTCTTCCTCCCCTGCCATGGCTGCTGATCTGAAAACCTATCTGAGTGACCGCATCACCTTTGTGGATGCGGCGCTGGACCGCTTTGTGCCGAGTGCTGACACGCGGCCGAGCACGATTCACAAGGCGATGCGGCACAGCCTCTTTGCGGGGGGCAAGAGGCTGCGGCCGATCTTGTGTCTGGCAGCAGCGGAGGCCTGCGGTGGAGAGGCAGATCGGGCGCTGTTTGCAGCGTGTGCGGTGGAGTGTCTGCACACTTACTCGCTGATCCACGATGACCTCCCCTGCATGGATGATGACGATCTGCGTCGCGGGGTGCCCACCTGTCACAAGGTCTATGGCGAGGCCATGGCGCTGCTGGCAGGTGATGCCCTGCAGGCGCTGGCGTTTGAACTGGTGGCTCGCACGCCCATTTCTCACCGGCTCACGGCTTCCGCCGAGATGGTGCTAGAACTGGCCCGCACGGCCGGAAGTCTGCATCTGGTGGGCGGACAGGTGGCAGATCTGGAGGGTGAAGGGAAGAAGCTGCAACTGGACGACCTGCGCTACATCCATGAGAGCAAAACGGCAGCACTCCTCACCTCCAGCGTGAAGCTGGGGGGCATGAGCGCCGATGCGACGATGGAGCAGCTTCAGGCGCTGCAAGACTTTGGCATGGCCACTGGTCTGGCCTTCCAGATCATTGATGACATTCTGGACGTGACTCAGACGAGCGAGAAGCTCGGCAAGAGCGCCGGCAAAGATGTGGCGTCAGAGAAGTCCACCTATCCGGCTTTGATGGGTCTCGAAGCATCCCGCGAAGAGGCACTGCGGCTCACGGAAAAAGCGCGGCAGTCCCTGGAGATCTTTGGCGAGAAGAGCTACTGGCTGCACCAGTTGGCCGACTACCTCCTCCAGCGGGACTATTAAGTCTGGTAAGCGGTCAATGGTGAAAGGTAAGCAGTGGAAAAGCACAGGGGCGTAGCCCACTGCTAACCATTTACCTCTTACCATTCACCACTCACTGCACCGGCAGGTGCTTGGTGGCTTCCCAGATGCCGTCCATTTCCTCGAGCGTGCTCCCTTCCAGGGTCTTGCCCTGGGCGAGGATTTCGGATTCGACCCGGTTGAAACGGCGTTCGAACTTGGCAGTGGCGGCAGCGAGGGCGCTCTCGGCATCGACACCGAGCTTCCGGGCCAAGTTGACGGCATTGAAAAGGAAGTCGCCGACTTCCTCAGCGATGGCGGCCTCGTCCTTCTGGGCGATGGCCTCAATGATCTCGCGGGCCTCCTCTTGAACCTTGTCCAGAACGGGGCCGACATCGGGCCAGTCGAAGCCGACTTTGGAGGTCTTTTTCTGGATCTTCTGGGCCCGCATGAGGGCGGGCAAACCACGGGAGATGCCATGCAGATGCGGCTTGCGGGTGGTGGCAGTTTCGCCCTTCTCCTGGCGTTTGATCTCGTCCCACTGCTTCAGCACCCCGGCTGAGCCCTCCACGGAGGTGTCTCCGAAAACATGGGGGTGCCGACGGATGAGCTTTTCCGTGAGTTCGCGAGCGATGCTGTCCAGATCAAAGGTGCCTGTCTCGGATGCGATCTCGGCATGCAACACGGGTTGCAGAAGGAGGTCGCCCAGTTCCTCACGCAGATGGGGCATGTCGCCATTGCGAATGGCCTCCGCCACCTCATACGCTTCCTCCAGGAGGTGGGGGATGAGCGTCTCATGCGTTTGCTCCTGATCCCATGGGCAACCACCCGGAGCACGGAGGCGGTGAACAACGGCACGCAAGTCTGCCATGGCATCGTGGGTGGGAGTGGGGGCGGGGGCGGGCATCGGGGTGGGGACGAGTCGTGGGAGAACTTGGAAGCGATGTGGGGGGCGTCAAGTTGGGATGAGTGCGTCGGTACGTCAGTGGGCAGTGCGTCAGTCGTTGGCCAACAGATCATCAGGGGTATATCACTCGTGGCGGAAGGACAGGGCTCACCGGTAAGGTATCTCTGAGGGTTCGAGACCTTTTTCTTTGAGATGCTCCCGCCAGCGGGCCATGAGCTTTTCATACTTGTCTTGTGAAACCACGGACGTCCCAGTGTCGTTACAGGCAACCATGTGAAAGTGGCCGTATTGAGCCACAGGCGACACCACCAATGGCAAAGATCCCGAATCCTCGGTTTCTATTCCTCCCAACACTCTCCATGGCATTCTCATTCCACCGGGCAGGATCATCCGGCTTTCGACGTCGAGGAAGGCGGCATCTACAATACCTTCCGCGACAAGCTGCTGAAGGTTGTCCGGACACCTCCCCCCATGATCATCTGCATAGATGCGCAGGGCTGTGATCATCTGCCGGGCATTGCTGAGATTGCGCGTCGTGTCACTTATGTCGTTGTAGTAGAAAAACGTCTCGCGAGGCAGCCAAAGCAAGTGGTGGGCGACCATGACAAACGCTCCGGCAGCTCCGACTGCCACAAGGAGCGTCTGCATCCAGGCGCGGGTCCATCGAAAAGACCAAGTGCGGGTGGCGAGTCTGATGGCTGCCACATGAAAAGCCGCAAAGGTGATGAGCAAAGACACCCCCACTCCTACCATGCCTCCCCAACGCCAGACGATGTTAGGCACGGTCTCCTCGATGTGCCAGATCCAGCCAAGGCCCACCCGCAGAGCCACTTCCCCTACCTCGATCCGGCCGTAGATTTACAGGAATGCAAGGAACAGGAAAAAGCCTGCTCCGAAGATGGCCCAGACGGCAGCGATCCTGCCCGTAGCAGGGGCGGATGATGGTGAGTTTGATTCCATGAGCAACTAAGGAGGGGGTGAAGACGGCGGTGGCTGACCGGCA
>JBGGMQ010001026.1:0-9071 GCA_041287975.1 Verrucomicrobium sp.
TGCAATGGACCCGCTCAATGCCCAGGAGTTCGATCCCGACAATGGTGCCCACAATGTCGATGATGGCATCCTCACCACTGACTTCATGCAGGTGGACCTCCTCCACGGGCATGCCATGGATGCGAGCCTCCTCTGCGGCGATGATGTGGATGACCTGGAGGGCCTGCGTTTTCACGCTTTCACTTAACGTGCTTTCCCGGACGACACGCTCGATTTCCGGCAGAGGACGCGAATGAGGCTGGGCGCTGACAAGGACGTCCAGCTTGGTGGCGGTGAAGCAGTTCTTGTCCACGCGGCGGACACGGATGTCCCAGCCGCTGATGGGCAGTTTGGCGAGCTCGGCCCGCAAGTCTGCCTCAGAGAGACCGGCATCCAGCAGGGCACCCAGCAGCATGTCACCACTGGCACCTGCGATGCAGTCGAAGTAAGCCGTTTTCATGAGAGGAATAGGGGCCGCATCTTCACGCGGTCTGGATCATACGAAGGGCCAGCATCGCCGCGCCGAAGCCATTGTCCACATTGACCACGCCGATTCCTGGGGAGCAGGAGTTGAGCATGGCCAGGAGGGCGGTCAGCCCGCCGAGACTTGCGCCATAGCCCACGCTAGTGGGCACGGCGATGACGGGCTGACGGACCAGGCCCGCAAGCACGCTGGGCAGCGCACCCTCCATCCCGGCTACGGCGATGATGACGCTGGCGGGTTTCAGATCCCCAAGGCGGGCGAGCAGACGATGCAAGCCTGCCACGCCGACATCCTGGATGCGGATCACGGCATGGCCGGCAAACTCAACGGTGCGGGCAGCCTCCTCTGCCACAGGAAGATCTGAGGTGCCGGCGCAAATGACGGCTACGTTTTTCACAAGAGTGGGAAGCGGCATGCTGCCGATCTGGAACAGCCTTGAGACGGGATCATACACACCGTCAGGGAAAGCTTTCTGAAGACCGATTGCGTGCCCCTCTGACACCCAGGTGGCCAGAGCACAACCATGGGCAGCGCAGAGCCCCTGAAGAGCGGCGTGAATCTGCGCCTCCGTCTTGTGCCTCCCATAGACCACCTCCGGCATTCCCAACCGAAGGGCGCGATGGGTGTCGAGCGTCAGCCCCGGGGCCTCCGTGAACGGAAGCGCGCGAAGCCGTTCCGTTGCCTCCTCCAACCCCACCTGGCCGGAGGCGACTCCTTGCAGGAGTTCATCAAGATTCCAGCCACCACTCATGAGGACCCTTTTTTCACATGAGCCACGAGCAGCCAGCCGATGCGGGCCTTCAGCCACTGGCGCACCCCCTCAGGCACGGCAGGAATCATCCTCGAACTCATGTGTGTGACGGCGGTTCTTTCCGTCTCCAGACCTGCCTCTTGAAAGGACTGCCTGAACTGGGCTGCGGAATAGTGCTTGTGATAATAGCCGTCGGTATAGAAACGCTGCACGCTGGGGAAGCTGTGCCCCTGCAGGAGCTTGCCCTTCAAAACCAGCCAGTACAGGCCCTTCAGCCAGTAGCGCATGCTGTTCCGGTGATACACCATGATGAGGCCGGTGCCGCCGGGCTTCAAAACGCGTGCCACCTGGCGGTAGCACTGTTCCGGATTGCTGCTGTGATGCAGGACTCCCCAGGAATAGACGAAATCAAAAGTGCCGTCTTCCAAGCCATCGAGCTTCTCTGCGTCCATCTGGCGGACATCCAAAGAGGTGATGCCTTTGAGCTCTGCGTTCCGTGAGGTAAGTTTCACCGCCTGCGCTGTGATGTCCACCGCAGTGACACTAGCTCCGGCGAGCGCAAACGCACACGCGGCCGAACCCGCACCGCAGCCGATTTCCAGCACCCGTTTGCCTGCCAGGGAGGCGAAATCGAGGTGCTCCCGAATGTAAGGATTGGTGCCGAAATAAAAGCCATCGGTGCGGTCGAAGTCTTCCTTGGTCACCGGTTCCCGTTGTTGTGACTCCCAGTCCGCATAAGTCATGGGAAGGTTTTCCCACCAGACGCGGTTTTTTTCGTTGGTGGCGAGATCAGAAGCTTCAATCTGGTGATTGAGATGCGTGGTTCTCTGGGTGCCCCATTTCTCGATGGCGCGAGCCTGGTCATCCGAACCGGACGGTGGCGTGGAGGGGAGATTCGAGGAACTCATGGCTTGTCTTGATGGGTGGGTGGTCTCACCGCTTTCAGTACTTTGTTCATGCTGCCTTGGGAAAGGCCTTCCAGATCCAGTGTGACATAGGTCCAGCCGAGAGACTTGAGACCGCCCAGAAGCTCAGCCTGCCTTTCAAGAGCACAGGCAAAGCTCGAGGCAGGCACCTCCAGGCGGGCGATGTCACCGTGATGGCGGACGCGGAGTTCGCGGAAACCAAGGGAGCGGACAAACGATTCCGCGGCCTCGATGCGAGCGAGAAGAGGGCTGGTGACGGCAGTGCCGTAAGGGATGCGGGACGAGAGGCAGGCAGCGGCAGGTTTGTCCCAGTTGGGCAGTCCCAGGTGACGGGCAGCGGCCCGGACATCCGCCTTGGTAAAGCCCAGTTCATGCAGAGGACTGGTGACGCCGTGCTTTTTAGCCGCAGCGCGCCCTGGCCGGATGTCGAGCGTGTCCTCGGCATTCATGCCGTCCAGCACATGAGGGATGCCCTGGGTCTGGGCAAAAGCATGGAGAGCTGCGTAGACGTGGTCTTTGCAATGGAAACAACGGTTGGCCGGATTGGCGGCATAGAGCGGATCTGCCACCTCGTCTGTTTCCACCAAGGCAATGCGGGAGCCCAGGGAACTGGCAAGTTGGACGGCATCCTCACGCTCCTGGGCGGGGAGGCTGGCCGACACTGCCAGGAAGGCGATGGCGCGCGAGCCCAGAACGTCCACGGCCACCTTGAGCAGCAGCGAGCTGTCGACTCCGCCCGAGAAAGCGATGACCGCTCCCTCCATGCCTGCCAGATGAAGGCGCAGGCCCTCCAGCTTTTTGCCTGCTTCTGCCGGCACCACTTCAGCGGGAAGCGGTATGATGGTGTGCCTCAGCATTGGGCATGAGATCCTTTTGAAACTTGGGAGCGAGCTGACGGATCAAATCCACCAGCATGGTGACGGTCTCCTCGTTGGTACGGGAGCGCTGCCCCACCTGGTCTGGAGTGAAGTCTCCCGAGACAATGGCCATGAGCGAAGGGTAGGCCCAGCGGTGATTGACGTTCCGAGTGACGTTGTCCCAGAGAGTGAGCCAGATGCGTTCGGCACTGCTGGGCGTGCTGACATCCGTCCCGACAAACCAGTAAATGTAGTGCGCCCGCAGACGTTTCTTCGTGCCATCATTCAGGGTGATGGGTTTCTCGATGTAGAGATCCTTCACCTTGAGATGGGTGCCATTGCCGAAGTCAATGGGAATGATGCGGCTGTCCATGAGGTTCCAGCCCTGCCCCTGCAAGCAGACTTCAGGGCGGTGAATACTCTTTCGCTCGGCGCCGCTCAGGACAATGGAGCAGTGGGCCACATCCCGCCGGGAGAGGTCCAGCGTAGGCGTGTAGTACATGGCTTTGGCAAACTCCGTGTCCTCAGGGAGCAGGCCTTTTTCGACAGGGTCCGGCTCCTCCAGCTTGGCGAGAAACTTGGGCAACTCCTCCGGCAGAGACATGACAACGCCGGAATCACGCCCTCCTTTGATCTCAGGGGAACTCTGACACACCAACAAGGTGGCAACGAAAAGTATGCCGATCAACGAAGCCCGAAAAAGCATTTTCACGGTTGGCGGCCTCCGCCGAGATAAGGTTTGGGTTTTTCACGGCCAAAAACCCGGTTGAGCAGCGTCTCGACGCCAAGAAGCCCGCCGAGAGCAACCACAAACACCGCGATGCCCGTGATGAGGTGGAAATTTGAGGTGTATTCCTCCCCTTTCCCCAGAGCAAACTCCTGCCCGAATGTCATGGTGGCACCGATGAGTACAAGGATGCGAATCATGTTGGCCATGATCGCCAAAGGGATGCTGGCGGCAAAGAGCAAGGCCTGACGCCAGAAGGTACGCTGACGGAAGTAACCAAACAACGCTGAGACCATGATCAAAGCGAAAAGAGACCGAAGCCCGCTACAGGGCCCATCCACATTCAGCTGGAACCATTCCCCCTGGGCTTTGGTAGCAGTGGCAGCAGAAATCAGCCGGGTGCCATCCTGAATCGTCTCGACGGAAGCGATATTGAGGACCTTGGCGGTGACCGTCACCATGAGGAACCGGAGTTTGAAAGCAAGGGTGTCCTCCAGGAACAGATAGGGCCAGGCGAAGCCAAGGATGAACCAGGCAAAAATGAGGATCCGGAAATGCCGCCAGCCCCAAAGCCAGAGAATGAGGGCAGCCACGGAGAGTTGAATGGCCGCGTAGCCAAAGTAATAAAAATTCCCCCGGTACCCCGCCCAGTAGAGAGCCATCGCGAAGACACCCAAGAACAGGCCCCAGATAGAGGGCTTGGGTTCGAGCGCCGCCAACTCCGAGCGCCTGCGCCAACCAAGGAAGCAAGCCATGGGCAGCGCGAGAGCCCCATGCTGCCAGGTGGGGTCAGCCCAAGACGTCATCAACATCCGGAAAATAGTCCGGCGGAAATCCGCATACCCTGCTGCATAGGGAAGGACAAAAATGAGCAGTGCAAAAGGGACCAGAGCAAAGGCCAGAGGGAGCCAGCGGACACACTCCTGCCCCCAACTGCTGCGCGCAGTCGTGGATGGAGCTGGGGGGATGTCCGTCGCCGTGTTCATGCCTTCTGTGACACCTCTGTGTATACGGACACCAATTTTCGCACGTGAGCCTCCCATGTAAAGTTCGCGATATTTTTCAGACCAGCTTCGCAGAGCGAATCGCGCGTGGCGGGATCGGTCATGGCTCTTTCCAGCAGAAGAGCCAGGTCCACCGGGTCCTTGGGCGAATGGTAGAGAGCCCCCTCCCCGCCCACCTCCCGCATGCAGGAAGCGTCAGCGAGCACCGCCGGCAACCGACAGGCCTGGGCCTCCAGCGTAGGGCGACCGAAGCCTTCGTAGGTGCTGGGGAAGGACAGGGCATGACAGAGGTGGCAGACGAGTGCCACATCGGTGGGTGAAATCACTCCCAGATCCACCACCGCGCCTGAGATGCCCAATTCATCCATCAATGGGCCGAAGCCGTCTGTTCGCAGATTGGGGCCGATCTTGATCAACTGCACAGGAAGTCCGTGCTCTTTTCGAAGACAGGCAACGGCCCGCAACAGAGTGGGAAGGTTCTTTCTCTCGATATTGTTGCCGATATTGAGAACGAGCAGGTGCTTTTCTGCGAGTGCCGCGAGTTCCGGAAAACGTGCGGCAGCCTGCTCTCGCGGCAAGGGGCGAAATACTTCTGTGTCGATTCCATTGTAGGCCACGACCACTTTGTCTTCAGGAAGATCGAGATGATGCCGCACCTCACCGGCGAGCGTGCCACTGACCGTGAAGATCCGCTCGGCACGGCGCATCATGCCGACGCGAATGCGCCAGGCATGCAAGGCGGCACCGGACATACTGGGCGCGGTGAAGTGATTCAGGTCATGGCAGGTGACGACGCTAGGCTGCCAGGCGGCGCAAAGGTGACCGTAGCTGTGATCGATGACATGGAGAATGGCACGTGCGCCAGGCCTGCTGTGGCGGGCGGCGAGACGACGCGCACGAAGTGGATAGAGGAAATCGCGCAGGATGCGCTTGCCCCCTGGCAGGCGGGTGAGCGCCTCACCCGGAGCGATATCGATCACCTTCCAGTCCGGGGCGTGGCGGGCATAGGCCTGCAGGGTGTTCTCCCGATGCAGGTCAATGCTCGTCCACTTTTCCGCCTTCAAGACGGGAGCGAGGAGAATGGTGGGATGAGTCGAAGACATGGAATGATTGACTGGATCGTGGCTCCATCAGGCGGTTGCAAAGGACTGGTCTCTCATCCACTGCCAAAGTGCACCTCCACGGAGGTGCGCGCTGTGAGCCACGCCGATGTCACGTGAGACGGCTCGCATGGGTTCCCGAAGCGTGTCCTGCATCAAGTCAGCCATCCGGTTCGCAAACTCAGCGGCATCCTCCGGATCAATGACAAAACCATTTTTGCCGGACTGGACGAGCGCTTCAGCAGCCCCCGCATGTTTGCTGACCAGCAGGGGCAGGCCAAGGCAGGCCGCTTCATGAACCACGGCCGCATAGGTGTCCTGCCTTGTGGGAAGAACGAAAGCATCCGCGCTGTTCAAGGCGTCGCGAATAGCGGCCCCACTGAGAAAGCCTGGAAGAACGACCTGCTCTGAGAGTGACAGCGCTTGCACCATCTGGCGGACCCAATCCAAATCCCCGCCTCCCACGAGGAGGAGGCTGAAGGGGCGGCCACCTTGAGCTTTAAGCTTTACGGCAGCCTGAAGGAGAAGATCCAACCCCTTGCGACGGATCATCTGACCGAGATAAACAAAGGTTACAGGTTCACCTGTCTTCGTGCGACCCGCTGGGAGGTACAACCGGCTGTCCACGGCGTGATAGGTGGCCACAGACGGAATCTTTCTGCCGCTCAAAGGCTGATGAGCTGCTGGACAGCAGGCAACTACGCCGCTCACGAACTGGCCCCAGAAGGCATGCCACCAGCGAGTGCGAGGACCGAAGAAGTGGCCGTTGGCCTTGCCCACCTCTGTCGACACCATCACGGGCAGCCGCTTCCAGCGGGCATAGAGAAGTGCCTGAAGAGTAAAAGGAGAAAACTCGTGAATGAGCACTGCCTTCACATTCCTCGCAGCGAGCTCCCGCCACATCTGGCGGGAGGGCAGGCTCGTTTGACACGGGCCTGGCCTGCCTTCCAATGTTGCATCACTGGCCTTCATGCTTTTGCCCGCGCTGCTCAGGGGTACGATATCAAGGTTGGACGCACGGGGTGTGAAGAGCTCCTCAGGATGTTCACTGGAGTGTTCGGCAGGCCAGAGAAGAGCCGTGCGCCAACCGTCAGGCTGAGCCTGGGCGAACGCCTCATACAACGGCTTGAAAAAAGTGCCGCGGGCCTTGGTGACGATGGCAACCGTGGGGCTAGTCATCATAGCTTGGCGAAGGTTTCGCGGCCGCAGTCATCAAGAGCTCATCCGCAAGACGACGGGCATAAGTCTCGCTGTCGATGGCATCTTTAAGGTAAACACCACCGGGCTTCCAGGCACCCGTCACAAACTCTCCGAGCACCCGGGCGGCATCCGCCGGATCGAATTCCACGTAGCGGCCGTTGAGGCCGTCCTCCATGATCATCTCTGAACCATGATGCCGGGTCAGAAACAAGGGCAGGCCGCAGGCAGCCGCCTCGACTTCGACGAGGGCAAACGCCTCTGAGTATGAAGGAAACAACAGGGCGTCCCCGGCAGCCAGATACTGCTCCATATCACTGACCATGCCTGTGAAAGTGATCCAGCCTTTCCAGTCAGAAAACTGGGCGTCCAGTTGCTGCTGCAGCTCCTGCAAGCGGTTCTCACGCCCGCCCAAGACCAGGAACTTCACACCCTGGTGCTCTTTGCGAAGCAGTGCGAGAGCCTCGACCGCAAGAAAGAAGCCTTTGCGACGATAGTGCCCCGCACTGGCAAAGACGAAAACGTGATCGTGGTCAGCAAAGCCAAGCGTCTGACGCCTGGACTCACGGTACCTGGCCCTGACTTCGGGACGAAAGCGGACGGCGTCATAGGAGTTGGGCAGGACCCGAACGGGGACATCAGCCTCCTCCTCCGCCAGATCGCCGGCCACAGCGTGAGATACGGTGAGGATGAGGCGGGCGGTGGTCTGACGCAGGAAGCGCCGGGCTGAAACGATGCCCAAAAGATTGATGACCCGGTCCGCCAGATCCCGGAGGGACCTGATACCCAGCGTGCGCTGGCGGCGCTCCCAGTCGAAGGGGGAAAAATGCACGTGGCAGACATCGCAGTCAGGCAGGTACCAGGCAATCGTGTAAACAAGGTCAGGGCGGGGTTCGCGGCCACTGTTGAAAAGTTTCCTCGCCCGCCGGCGCGCCCAGAACGAGAAGGCGTAGCCGCCCAAGGGGTGAAGACGCCCCAGGCGCGGCAGCTTCACGACTTTGTCGACAGGGAGATTCTCATCACAGTACCAGCACCAAACCTCTGTCTGGATGCCCATCTGGCGGAACCAGGGCAGGGACCGGAGCACCCCCTTCATGGAAGGGCTGCTCACACTAAAGTTAGGATCGACAATGAGCAGTCTCATGCCTTCTTGAACAAGCCGAGAATCCCGAAGGGCTGGTCAGATTTCCTCTGCTCCGGTCCGAGATGGGTCTCTGCATCTACCAAGCTCAAAGGCACAAACTTCCCCTGCAATGGGAGCCTGTCGGCGCGCATAATCCTCTTGAGGGTGGCGCGGGTAAGAAAATAGTCCGTATGCAACAAGGAGAGGCCGTGGGGCTCGAAGAGGGCACGCAAATCTGACTCCGTATACCCCTCGCGAATGTGCCCGGGATTGGGAAAAGGCTCCGGTGGGTGAGGCACCGTAATGATGGCATATCCGCCAGGCTTGAGAATGCGGCAAAGCTCGGAGGAGGCCTGCTCGTGCTCAACAATATGCTCCAACACCTGCGTGGACATGACCACATCCGCCGTGTGATCGGGCAGCGACACTTTCGTTAGCGAACCCTGCATGAGCGTGGCGGCAGGATTACCGCCAAGATTTGCCTGCATGACCTTGAAAAGAAGCGGGTCGAACTCGAGGGCGATGCCCTTTTCCGCAAACCCCGCCGCGAGGGTTTTTTTCATGAACTCACCTGAGCCGGCCCCTCCGTCAAAGAGCACGCCTGCACGGGGTATTTTCTCAAAAGCCCCCCGGAGACGAGGCCACTCCACACGATAGCGGATGGTGTTCTGGGTATAGCAGATTTTGCGAAGGAGAGTGCGCAACATGACAGGGAAATGTTTGGGGAATGGCTTTAGCGATCGTCCAGAAGTGGCTTGAGAGAATGGGGCAGTACTGACGCGACAACATGGAGATATCCCTGGACAACCTCTGCGGCCCGGTAGCGGTGCAAATGGTCCTCTCGATTCTCCATCAACTTGAGGCGATCAGCTTCAGTGAGGGCAAGTGCTTTACGCAGAGCAAGGGTGAGCTCCTCAACGTTG
>JBGGMQ010001027.1:0-6484 GCA_041287975.1 Verrucomicrobium sp.
ACCCGCTGACGCAAGCGCCAGCGGGTTCAGGAAAACACGGATGGAACGGGGGGCTACGCCTCCTCGATGCCGAGAAGCTCGTTCGCGGCGCGGATGCCGGATTCGACACCGCCGTTCATGTAGCCAGGGGATTCAAAGCTAGTGTGCTCGCCGGCGAAGTGCAGGTGGCCATCCAGCTCAGGAGCCGCAGCGGCCCCGTACACCCAGGTGTACTGACCCACGGCGGGACAGCTGTAGCTGCCCTTCATGAACTTGATCTGGGGCCAGTTCATCATGACCTTGTTGCCATCGAACTTGGACTTGAGGCCTGGGAACACCGCGTCCACCTCGACGAGGAACTTGTCCACGCGATCCGGGGTGTACTGGGCTCCTGGCGAACCACCCATGAAGTTCGTGATGATGCCGCTCTCTCCGGACTGACCGCGGCTGGTCTCCCAGATGGTCTGGTAGGGCTGGTCGGCATAGACGCTGCCGTTGCAGAAGAAGTCCCGGCCACCGGCGGGCTTCCGCCAGAGTTTCTCCGTGAACCCGTACATGACCTTGAGATTCGTTCCGAAGCCCATCTCCTTGATGGAGCGCTTCTTCTCATCGCTCAGCTTGAGGTCATAGATGCCATCCACGCCACGCAACATGGTGAAGGGGATGGTGATCAGGACATTGTCGTACGAGGCGATGACGGGCTTCGCATCGGTGCTGAAGGTAAGCTTGATCTTGCTGCCAGCCTCCTCCACCCGCACCAGGCGATGGCCGCTGTTCAGCTTGATTTTGCCCTGGAGGGCGCGATGCACGGCGGTCGGCAGGGTGTCATTGCCCCCCTTCACGCGCATGGCTTCGTCGCTGTCGCCGAAGATCTCGAACCCTTCGCTCGTGTCGGGATTGATGAAATCGATCAGGTTCAGGGCAGACTGCTGGTCAGCATCGAGTCCGTACTCCGGCACATAGGCGGTCTCCAGCATGTTCACCAGCCAGCGCTCGGCACCAGCTCCGGCGTTCTTGAGATAGTCCTTGAGGCTGATGTTGTCGAGCTGCTTGGCCTTCGCGGTGAACTCCTCTTTGTCATCGTAGAGTCCCTCGGCGTCGGCAGCGAAGCGCTTGCTCAGGGGTTCGAAGGCGGCGATGACATCCTTGTCCGTGTAGATCTTCCCGCCGAAGTGGTAGAAGTCGACGCCCTGCTCGCCTTCCTTGAGGCTCTGCAGCTCAACGCCCAACTCTGCGGCCAGTGCGATGAGATCTTTGTGGTTGGAGTCGACGAGCTCGCCTCCGAGCTCCACAAACATGCCGTCCTTGTTGAAATCCCTCTTGGTGAACATGCGACCGCCAAAGCGGTCCTGCATTTCATAGAGATGCACCTCCACGCCCGCTTTTTGCAGACGGTAAGCGGCCGTGAGGCCGGCGATACCACCGCCAACGATGGCGACCGGGGTCGTGATCTTCTTGCCTTCAGCCGCTTTTTCCTGGGCACTCAGACCGACCACGGCGGCTGGCAGGGCAGCGCCAGCCATGCGCATGAAATCACGGCGGGTCTTGTTGGAAACGGCAGGGCCGGCCTGGCGCATGGCGCGCATCAGGGAGCGGAAAAGCGGGGTGCGTCCTTTGTTCATCGGTATATCGGGAATTGGGTCAAAAAAAGGGGCGTGGAGAAGTCTCCACACCCCGTTGAAATTACTGATGGTTTACTCGTCGTTCGTGGGCCCGATGCCGATGAGCCAGAGTTTCAGGAAATTCATGATCTGCTGCTTGGTGAGCTGGTTGGCATCCAGCTGGTAGGTGATCTTGCTGGCGGTGGGGACGTCCTCACCCTTCACCTTGGCCATGGTGTCTTCGTACTTCACCACACCCGTGAGGGAGGGGATGCTGTTGTCCACGGCGAAGAAGGCTTCTTCATCGGTGGCACCTTTGAAGGCGTCGGCCTCAGTGCTGGCGGGCTTGTTGGAAGCCTCATTCCAGCGGAGGTTGAACTCATACTGGCCCTTGCCGTTGGTGGCGCGGTTTGGGTCTTCCACCCACTTGATGGAACCGGTGACGGTGTCTTCCAGGGCCTTGCCGTTGACGGAGTAGCTGAAACGGATACCGTTGGTCAGCCAGTTGCCGGTTTCATAGTCGAAGTCCAGGTTGCCGTTCACGGTGACTTTGGGGTAGTTCTGCGAAGGGCCCATGGCGAGCTGCACACCTTCAAAGCGCATTGGGTCGGTGTTCTTGACCTCAATCTTCACTTCCTTGCCCTGAAGCTGGCGGACATAGGACATGACGCCCTGGGTCTTCTTGCCCTTGCCGTAGAGGCGGCCGCCAAAGTTGTCGGTGAAGGCAGGAGCTTTGCCGATGGCATCCACGCTGATGCGCTGCTTGCTCTCGCCGCTGCCTTCCAGCTCATAGACGCCCTCGCCAGTGATCGGCACGGTGCCGACCCACTTCCCGACGGTCTTCTTCTGAGTCATGTTGGCAGGGTTGATCACCGCCAGGTCCAGGGAATAGAAAAGCTGGCCGGGCTGCTCGACACGACCGAGGAGCTTGCTGGTGAGAAGCGGCTGGCGCTCAACCTTCCCTTTGAACTCAGTGGTCTTCGCCACAGCGAGAGCAAGTTCATAGGTGTCCTTGGCTCCAACTTGGGGTTTCCCCTCGTCGGAAAGCCGGGTGCGGGTGGCGAAGGAAATATTCACGGTACCGGCAATGGCACCTGGCTGGGTGATTTTTTCGATTTCCTGGGCTTGGGCAGCCGCGAGGCTGAATGCAAACAACGAGAGGAGTGACAACGTTTTCATGGTTTGATTCTGGATGTCCGAGTGGTTCACACCCGTGACGGGCAATTTTAGGACCCTTGGTAAAAACTGCAAGCTCGCGAAGAAAAAAGCGGTCCGAGCGTCAAAGGAGGTGCGATTCGACACCTGTCAGGAATCTCACCCACCCATTCTCAGTGCTTGCACGAAAAGCCAGAAAAGCCTAACTCAAAGCAATGCCATCCGCCCACCTCGCCTACGTATTCGAGCGATTCCCGACGTTCACGCAGACCTTTTGCGTGCGGGAGATCCTTGAACTTGACCGGCTGGGGGTGCGGACGAAGATCTTTTCCATCCACGACACCCGGGATGAAAGCATCCGCCACTTCCCGGCGGAACTGATGGACCGTGTGCATTTTTTACCAAAAGAGGAGGAGCTGATCGACCTGATCAAGCACTGGAAGGACTCGAATCTGCTGCCCCAGAGCGTAGTGCTGACCCTGCGCCAGTGGGGGGACCGCCCGGACAAAATGCGGGTGTATGAGGCGGCCTACATCAGCCATGTGTTGACGGAAATGGGCAGCGATGCCCCCTGGCACACGCACTCCCACTTCGCCGGCCTAGGAGCGCGCACCTGCTGGTGGCTGCGGAAATTTCACGGCACGAGCTACAGCTTTACTGCGCACGCCAACGACATTTTCTGCAAGCAGTCGGAGGCGATCCCCGGCTGCTCCCGCCTGATCCAGGATGCGAGCTTGGTCGTCACGGTGAGCGACTACACCGCAAAGGACCTGCGCCACCGCTATCCCGATGGGCAGACTCGGGTGCAACGGGTGTACAACGGCCTGGACCTGCAACCCTTCATGGCAGCAAGAGCCGGGGCAGACCGCAGCAAGGCCCCAGGAGGCATCCTGAGCGTGGGCCGCCTGATTGAGAAAAAGGGCTACGATGATCTCATCACCTCTTGCGGACTGTTGCGGGACAAAGGGGTCCCTTTCCACTGCCGGATCGTCGGTGAAGGGCCGCTGGAGGCGGACCTCAAGGCGCAAGTGAGCCGCCTGAAACTACAGGATCACGTGACGCTGATGGGCCCCTTAGGAATGCCGGACATCATTCGCCTGCTGGCAGAGGAGACTCAGGTCTTTGCCCTGGCCTGCAAGACGGAGCATGACGGCGGCAAGGACAACCTGCCCACCGTGCTGATGGAGGCCATGGCGGCAAGTTTGCCCTGCGTCTCCACCAAGCTGGCAGGCGTACCTGAAATGGTGGTCGACGGCGTGACTGGCCTGCTCTGTGACGAACAGGATCCCGCAGCCTTCGCCAACCTGCTGGGGACGCTCCTGGCAGATCCCACCCGCTGCGAGACGATGGGCCGCGCGGGGCTGGAACACGCCAAGAAAAACTTCGCCAAGGAGGTGACCAGCCGTCAGCTCCTGCAAGCGTTCGCGGAGAAGAGCGGCATGCGCTTTGAGACAGCCCTCGCGGCGCGTCACGGGCTGCTTACCCACTATTCCAAGCGGATGCTCTCAGGCCTGCCGCAGTTGCGGCATCATGTGGAGAAGGCTCGCGACAAGACCTTCGATCTGGAGCTTTTCATGGGCGGCGCTTGCCGTCAGCCGCAGCCGCGCTGAGCCGCGGGCGACGGTAGGGTAGCGAATGGCAGGGATGAGGTAGCCTTCCTGCAATAGATCAGCGCTGGCTTGCATGGCCGCGCCTTCATCACCTACAAGGAGCGGCAGAATGGCTGCCGGCAGCCCCTCGAAAGATCGATCCAGCAGCGTGGCGAGATGGCTCCGATTGGCAAAGAGGCGCTCGCGCAGGACATCGCCTGTGGCGCTCTGGACGAGGCGGACCGAAGCAGCAGCCGCGTGAGCCAGCGCCGGAGGTGGGGCTGTACTGTAGATGAGGCTGCGAGCCCGGTTGATGCAAAGGTCCACCATGGCGCGAGAGGCGGCAAGGTAGCCGCCACTGACACCCAGGGCTTTGCTGAGGGTGCCCATTTGCAACTCGATGCGCTGATCCACGCCTAAAGCGGCGGCGAGGCCCCGACCTTGAGGGCCAAGGACGCCCACGGCATGAGCCTCATCCACCATGAGCCAGGCGTCGTACTGGTCCTTCAGCGCCACGATTTCCCGCAATGGTGAGGCATCGCCATCCATGCTGAAGATGGACTCGGTGACCACCAGCACGCGACGGGCGGGACGCGACGAGGCACGGGCTCCGAAAAGCAAGCGCTCCAGCTTTTCCAGATGGTTGTGAGGGAAGACGCGGAGGGTCGCCCCACTGAGGCGGGCGGCATCAATCAAAGAGGCGTGGCAGAGCTTGTCGAGGATGATGAGGTCATCACTGCCGCAAAGTGCGGGAATCACCCCCACCGCAGTCGCATAGCCACTGGTGAAAGTGAGGGCCGCTTCGGTTTTTTTGAAGGTCGCAAGCTCGGCCTCCAGAGCCTCATGTGGTGGCTGAGTACCACAGACCAGTCGCGAAGCTCCAGAGCCCGCGCCGTAGAGCCCCACGCCCTCCACCATGGCGGCCTTGAGTTCTTCACAGTGCGCCAGCCCTAGATAGTCGTTCGAGGAGAAATTCACCACCGCCTGACCGAGGTGCCTGACCGTCATCGGGTGCGTCAAATCAGGCTCAAACGTGCGCAAGCGACGCCGCAGACCTACGGCATCCAGCGCGGACAGTTCTGCCGCGACGTCAATCGGTGCACCTCCAGGGGGCGTGCCGCTGAGGGGGGAATCAGACATGAAAGTCGGAAGACTTGCCGGGAGATCCAGGCGACTCCTATTCTTTCTCGTTCAGTTTCTCCTCGACCAGTTCGTCCTTGGCAGCTCCGAGAGCGACGGCACGCTCATAATGGCGGCGGGCGAGCTCGATGGCTGGGGGTTTCCGCTCCAGGTACATGAGCGCAAGGTTGAAATTGGCGTTGGCGTAGTCGGGATTGAGTTCGATGGCACGCAGAAGTTCGTGCTCGGCAGCATCGAGCCACCCAAGTTTTTTGAGGACGATGGCGAGGTAGTTGTGAGCCCGGGCATCGGTGGGGTCCTCATGGATGGCACGGCCCAAGGCTGAAATCGCGAGGTAGAGGTCCCCTTTTTCATAGCTCACCAAGCCCAAGGCAACCCAAGTCTGCTGCAGGGAGGGGTTGATGGCCACAGCCCGGCTGAAGAGCGCCTGGGCTTCCCTAAGTTTACCCGACTGCTGCTCGACCGCGCCAAGGTTGGCGTGGGTGAGGGCGTTGAGCGGGTCGACTTGGAGCATCTGCTCGTAGTACTTGCGCGCATTCTTCCAGTCCTTCTTGGCAAAGGCTTGCGAGGCCAGTTCCGAAAGCCCCGTGGTCAACGGCGGCAGGGAGCCCGTTTTCTTTTGATCGGGCAGGCCCAGATCAGTAGGATCTTGGGGAGCAGCGGGTTTTGCAGTCGCAGGCTCAGCCTTGGCGATGGTCTCCTTCTTAGCATCGCTCGCGGCCGACGCGGCGGGCTTTGCAGGCGTCTTTTTGGTAGGAACCGGTTTCTTGGCATCGCTCTTCTTATCCTGGGCGGCCGTGGCGGGCAGGGCAGCAAGCAGGAGGAGCAGCAAGGGTGCGAGAAGGCACTTCATAGTTGTTGGGAATAACGCCCGGTTAAGCGCGGCTCCAAGCGGAAAACGCGGTTGGACAAAATTCTCTTGACTGGCCACGCGAACAGTGTTCACATGTACCCATGCTTACAGAGCGGCAACAAGAGCTACTCGATTTTCTCCGCAGCTACCAGCGTCAGCAGGGGGTC
>JBGGMQ010001028.1:0-4513 GCA_041287975.1 Verrucomicrobium sp.
TTCCCCGACAAATGACCTGTAGATGAAATCACTCGACCTCCCCATAAGAGCGGCCACTGAGACGGCAGAGGCTCATGGCATCCAGCCGGATCGTTGTGACATCCTTCAGAATGGCAGCACCCTTGTGCTCCGCCTCACCGAGTCTCTGGTGGCACGGGTGGTGACCGATATTGAAGGACCCCGCCAGGGAACGGAGTGGTTCGCAAGGGAGAATGCCGTGGCCCTCCACATGACACTCCACAAGGCACCCGTCATTCCGCTGCACCCCGCGCTTCCACCAGGTACCTATGAGCACCTGGGTTACACCCTGAACTTCTGGCAGTTCGTCACCGCCGTTGACGAGGCTCCTGACCCCCGCGAGGCGGGCGCGACACTCCAACAGTGTCACGAAGTGCTCCGCACATTCACCGGTCCCCTGCCCCGGCTGGCCATCTTGACCGAAAGCGTGAACATCCTCGACAGGCTTGCCGACCAGATGCTGCTGCCCGTTGCAACGATACAACTCTTGCGTCAGCACCTGGAAACCTCGCTCGAACTGCTGGACCGATGCGTTCACCAGCCCCTCCACGGTGATGCTCATCCTGGGAATCTCATGAACACCACGACTGGTTTGCTCTGGACAGACTGGGAGGACACTTTCTCCGGACCAGTGGAGTGGGATGTGGCCTCGCTTGTCTGGAACTCTCTGCTCCTTGAAGAAGATCACGTGAGCTCAAACCTTGTCGTCGATTCCTACCGGTCAAAGGGAGGAGTCATAGACGAAGACATCCTTCAGCAGTGCCTGGTGGCCAGAGCCGCAGTCATGTCGGCGTGGTATCCCGTGCTCTACCCCAATCCGAACACGGAAAGGCGGGAGAAGTTAAAAAAGCGCATCGACTGGCTGGAAAAGGTGCGGCGGGGAGATGCGATCATGCGCGCATAAAAAAATCCGATGCCCGAAGCCAGGCACCGGATTTGGTGTGGCGGCAATCCACACAATTCGATCTGACAAGTACACACAACAACACAACTGACGACTGAAAAAAGGTCGGTCGGATCTCAATAGTAGTAGCGAGGGCGGTTGTAGCCGCGATCATAGTAGCCACGGTCGTAATAACCACGGTCTGAGTAGTATCCACGACCATAGGCATAGTTCCGCTGGTCTTGGGCATTGCCGATGGCATTGCCTCCCAAGGCTCCGAGCGCCCCCCCAATGGCGGCACCTTCCAGGCCCCGACCACTCTGGTGACCAATGATACCGCCTACAGCAGCCCCACCCAAGCCCCCGACCACAGTCCCTGTTTGGGCGTTCGGCCCTGAAGCACATGACGCCATGAGCACACTGGCTGTGGCAGCCGCGCAGAGCACAGGGGTACGGCTAACCAGGAAATTCACTACGGTGGAAGCATTCATAAGGTTTCTAGGCTGGGGTTCGAGGTTGCTGGATCTGCCTGACACACCGTGGAATTTCGCTCTTTGCCTGGTTGCCGAGCCTGCTCGCGCGAATTGCCACCTGGGTTGAAAGCCTCAGAGGATGCAATGGGAAGGGCACGACGATACTGAGCGGCAAAGGACGGAAACTCACGATGGACAGATTTCATCAAACGCATGCCTCCTCTATTGCATACCCTATGCCAGCCGCTTCAGATTGACATAACAAGCTCATTATCAACACGCAATCGAAACTAAACCTGGAAACATCACGCCTCCATCTATTGCACATCGCACCGCTCCGCCGCACGTCATTTGCAGAATGCAATCCATCTTCTCTCGACGTGCTGACGTCGCTCTTTTACCATGCAATACCGCTCGCAACGATGGTATTTGTGGAGATTATCCCAAAGCCTGCTGCATTAGCGGCAGATCTATACATTGGGAATGGAGCATGTGTCCGCAGCGATAGCCGCACCGACGTTCTGCAGCAGCGCTGCAACATGGCACGTCGTGCGAAAGGCTGTCTGCGTACTAGGCGGATTGGCGGCTGTGGCGGGTGCTGAGGCTTGGGCAGTATCTGGACCGGGTGAGGTTCGACTCTCTTCCGGCATCGCCCCGATCATCTGGCAGGCAAGATCTGACATCGGCTGGGCCGGAGGCGTGGCCGCGGCGTTAAGTGCTGGCGCGGCGGCAGGATACTTCATTCACCGCGACCGGCGAAAACGCTTCGAGGCGGCATTGAGAAAACGGCTGGAGTTCGAAAAACTGATTTCAGAGCTGTCGATCCTCTTCATCAACATGCCTGCTGAGCAGGTGGATGAAGCAGTGGTGGATGCACTTGAACGAGTGCGCTCCGCCATGGGGCTGGACCAGTGCTTTTTGTTTGAGCTGCAGGCAGGCATGGAGTCCTTTCTTGTGACCCATGGCACCCATTCGGAATCGGGGGAGGAACCTACGCTTGGCACAGTAGTGCCCCCCCTTCCCTGGATCTATGGCGAGCTCAAGGCTGGTCAACTGGTCAAGCTGGACTCCCTCGCAGATCTGCCCGGCACCGCCACAGAAGAACGTGACTACTTCACCCGCGCTGACCTCAAGTCTCTGCTCGTCATCCCGGTACGCAATACTTCCAAACACATCTGCGGGATCTGCTACATCACACGGGGTGATGTCAAAAGCTGGTCCCAAGAATTAATCTCCAGCCTGCAACTTGTGGGAGATGTGCTTCTCTCGTCCCTCGCTGCCAAACGAGCTGAAACTGCTCTGCGACAAACGGAGACGAGCATGAAGCTGGCCGCCGAAACGGCCATGCTGGGCTTCTGGCGATGGTACCCAGACGAAAACCGCTCCTGGTTGACGGAGCAAGCTCGCAAGATCTACGGGTTCACACCGGAAACACGCGGCACTCATGCCGACTACCTGAAGCGCATCCACCCGGAAGACAGGTCGGCCGCTCTCGAGCGATTCAAGTACGCCATCCAGTGTGAGCTGTCCTTTGAGCACGAGTACCGGCTGGTATTCCCAGGCAATGAGATCCATTGGGTGGTGGTGAGAGCCCGACTCGTGCGCAAGCCGGATGGAAGGTTACAGGAAATCGCAGGTGTCAGCATCGATGTGACCCGGAGCCGGGAGCAGGACATGCAAATGCGGCAGCAGCACGAGGAAATGGCACGATTGGGACGCGTGGCGGTGATGGGCGAGATGACCGCATCCCTCGCCCATGAGTTGAACCAGCCCCTCACTGCCATCGTGAGCAATGCCTCTGCGGCTCGCCGGTTTATTTCCCAAGGCCCCCCGGATCAGGAGCTCATGAGTGAACTCCTGCAGGACATCAGCACCGCCGGCAAGCGCGCTGGAGAGATCATTCGGGGGATACGCAGCATGGTCAAGCCAGGGGGCGCGGGTCGGGAGCTGCTGGAGATCAACGAAGTGGTGCGTCAGGTGCTGAAACTGATGCGGACAGATTTCCTGGCCCGGGAAAGCTCTGTGGAGGCGGAGTTGGCCCCGAATCTGCCGCAAATCGACGTGGTCGATGTACAGATGCAGCAAGTGCTCATGAACCTTGTCATGAACGGCCTGGAAGCCATGCAAGCCCTTCCCCCCAACCTGCGCCGGCTTATGATCTCCACGTCCCTCGACAGTTCTGGCAAGGTGCTGATCGCAGTGCGGGATCACGGTCCTGGACTGCCGACGGATGTTCCCGCCACCCGTTTGTTTGAGCAGTTCTACTCCACAAAGAAGAATGGCATGGGAATGGGGCTGGCCATCGCACGATCCATCGTGGAAGCTCACGGCGGTCGATTGCTGGCGGCAAACGATCCAGATGGCGGAGCCCGATTCAGTTTCCTGCTGCCCCCTGCCAGAAAAACCCCCGCCATGGAGAACGATCCCCGATGAAGCCCGCACCCCCAAAGGTAGTCTTCGTGGTGGATGATGACGAGCTGGTGCGCCGCAGCTTGCAGCGTCTCTTTCTCTCCGCCGGTTACAAGTCGGAGACGTATGACAGCGCCGAGGGCTATCTCTCGAGGGATCGGTGTCTCAACCCAGCTTGTCTGGTGCTGGATCTGCAAATGCCAGGGCTAAATGGCTTCGCCCTTCAGGATGCCTTGAACGATCGGGGTTCTCATGAAGGCGTCGTATTCATCACAGGACATGGTGACGTGCCTGCCTGTGCGAGGGCGCTGAAGAGCGGTGCCGTGGATTTCCTCATGAAGCCCTTCGGCGACAATGAGTTGCTGGCGGCGGTCGACCAAGCCTTGGTCAGGTCTGCCGGAGCCCTCCAGGTGACCAACGAGCGCCAGATGGCTGAGGACCGCCTCTCTGCCCTGACGCCACGGGAGGTGGACGTGCTTCGCTACGTGATCGCTGGACTCATGAACAAAGAGATCGCCGCTGAACTGGGCACCTCTGAAAAGACCGTCAAAGTTCACCGTGGAAGAGTGATGGAAAAGCTGCACTTCAACTCCGTGGCAGAGCTGGTGCGTTTCTGCGGCGTGGCAGGAATCGAGCCTCTGCAACCCCAAGATGGGACCAAAGTCCCATACTCTTTTGGGGCGTGAGAAGTTAGACTGCCAGCCGCTATCCGGCATCCATCCTACGAGCA
>JBGGMQ010001029.1:0-5317 GCA_041287975.1 Verrucomicrobium sp.
CGCCTCTGCCTCCCCCGTCATCTGTGATGCCGACGCCGCTAGTGCCAGAGCTGCCAGACTTGGCGTCGAAAGTGGAATCCCGCTCAGAACAGATGGTGCGGGAATTGGAGGAACAACTTCGCAAGTCCGATGCCGTGGACACCCCTCCCAAGTCCCCACGCACACCGACCACAGCACTGGAAATGCGCTCGCCCATGGAGGGCAGCCAGGCTCCCGCCATTCCCCAGCCTCCCTTGCCTGAGGGTGACACGCCTCCTTCGCTGTCCCCGCTGGTGCCCCAGATGTCCAAGGCCGAAATGGCCGCCTTCTCCCCTCAAACGAGCGCAGGCGATACCAAGGGAGGCGTCAACAACATCGGCGCGGTAGACTCCGTGGCCGCTGCGGTGACTCCCGTGGGCCGCTACATGCGCCAGGTCACCAGCGCCGTGGAAAAGAAGTGGCACTTCTACCGCAACCGTGAAGCAGACGCCGTGGAGCCCGGTCGCCTCAGTGTGAAATTCTACGTGAACAAATTCGGCAAGGTGGAGGACTTGAAGTTCACCATGAAAGATGCCAACCCTTTGATGGAGGACTTCACCATCGAAGCCATTTTGAAGGCTGAGATCCCGCCCATCCCGGCGGACCTTGTGCCCGTCCTCGACAAAGAGCGTCTTGAGATCAACTACGACATCGTCATCCATCCCTAATCAAAACCCATGTTCGAACCCGTCTGCCTCGCCTTCCTGAACAACGGATTAACGCATGTCTGGAACTTCCTCGTGGGAGGAGGGCAGGTCATGATCCTCATCGTGCTGTGCTCGATCATCTCGGCGACGGTGATCATCATGAAGGCGCTTCAGCTCCGGGACAGCATCCTTTTTCCTGCTCACATTGAAGAAGAGATCCGCAAGATCGAGCGCTATGCCACCACCGGGGACATCACCCCGCTGCAGAACATGCTTGAGGAAGACGGCAGCGTAGCTGCCCAACTCGGCATCATCGCCATCTCCGGCAAGCACGAAACGCGCGAGGAAAACAACGAAGCTTGCGAGACAGCCGCTCACGTCATCCTGCACCGCCTTGAGACGGGTGTGCCGCTTCTGGAAGTCATCGTGACGGTGTCACCGCTCCTCGGCCTTCTCGGTGCTGTGGTGGGTCTCGTGACCGTCTTCGGTACCTTTGGCACGGGCAATGTGGTGCCGGATGCTGACACACAGCAGGTGGCCAAGGGGATCGCCGAAGCGCTGCACAGCACCATCGCCGGTCTGCTGGTGGCCATCCCGACCGTCATCGCCCACGGCTACTTCAGCCGCAAGCTGGACGCGATTTCCGTCCGCATGGAGCTCATTCTCCGCCGCGCCATTCACGACTTCCACCGCCACTTCGAAGTGCGCCGCTCGCCCCTGGCTGGCCGCTATTGATTTTGATGGCCGGGGCAGGTTGGAACTTTTCCGCCTGCCATTTCTTCCTTCCTTTCTCCCATTCTGCTGACGACGACCTGGTTCTCGCGACATGAACATTCGCCGCAAAAAACGCACCACACCCCAGATCCCCATTGTGGCTCTGGTGGACATTCTTGTGATCGTGTTGCTCTTCATCGTGGCGACCACCACCTTTCGAAGCCAGCAGCCTCAGATGAAGATCAATCTGCCGCAATCGGCGAGCTTGGGTGCCAATGCCCCGGCCAAAGAGAAGCGGACTACCCTGGCGATCACGACTGACCGCAAGATCATGCTGGACGGCGCGGAGGTGACCGCCGACCAGTTGGCTGAGGCCCTCACCGCCCTGAAAGAGCGCGACCCCAAGGTCAAACTGGAACTCCAGGCCGACAAGGAAACTCCCCTCGGCATGCTCGTAAAAGTGTGGGATTCCCTGAAAGCAGCGGGTATCCCGATCAACGACGTACCTGCCCGGATTCAACGTGGCGTGGGCTCCGCCGCCTCGGCAGCCGCTCCCGCGGCGCCCTGAGCGCGTTCTGCGTGGATTGACCCACTCCCATCTTTAATCTAAGTTGCAGCGGATCGCCTTGCCGGCGGTCCGCTGCCGTTTTCACTTCAGTTCACTTCACCCCCTGCATCTCTCATTTCTTCATGATCCTTCCGATTGTCATCTACGGCGAGCCCGTCCTTCGCGTGAAATGCAAGCCCGTCACCGAAGTCACCGACGAGATCCGCAAGCTGTCGCAGGACATGATTGAGACCATGCACAACGCCCGCGGCGTGGGTCTGGCTGCCCCTCAGGTGGGCATCGCCCTGCAACTCGCAGTCATTGAAGTGACGCCTGACGACGAATCCGTGACCTATGTGAAAGTGGATGGCAAGGACACGACGCTCGCCGAGGCAATGCCTTTGATTTTCCTGAACCCCAAAATGGATCTAGGCAAGGAGAAGCGCATGGGCGAAGAAGGGTGCCTCAGCATCCCGGACCTGCGCAGTGAAGTGCGCCGCTCCGAAGGCGTGAAGGTGGTCTATCAAACTTTGGACGGTGAGACGAAGACCATCGAGGCCGACGGCCTGCTGGCCCGTGCGCTGCAACACGAGATCGACCACCTGAATGGCATCCTCTTCATCGACCGCCTTTCAGCCGCCGCCAAACTCGGCGTGCGGCGCAAGCTCAAGCGCCTGATGCTGGAATGGGAAGAGGATGGCCTGATCCAGCCGAAGCGGTAGGGGGCGGTAAACCAGTGCGTCGGTGCGTCGGTGCGTCGGTGCGTCAGTAAATCAGTGTGCCAGCTGCCTGGAAGGCAGAGACTCAGGGGCGTTGGAGTAGGAGATAGCGTCAGATGCTGCGGAGTGGCTCCACGCTACACACCCGCTTCCCAACGCTTGACGCCTAACTCTTAACTCTTAACTCTTAACTCTCCGCCACGAATCTTCTCCAATAGTGGCGAAGCTTCCTTCCAGTCCACCGCATGGGGCAGCACCTTGGACTGCGCAGCCATTGCTGCCACCACCCCGGTAGCTTCGCCCATGGCGACGGCATTGCCCGTCACGCGGTAGCTGGCGTGAGCGATGAAATCACCGCTGATGCAGCGACCCGCCATCATGAGGGCGTCCACATCGCGGGCAATCATGGCGCGCAGAGGAATGTCATACGGCTTGGTCTTCACGCCGGCGCTGTGGAAGGCAGCTTTTTCATTGTGTTCTTTCGTCGCAGCATGGATGTCCACATTGAAGGTGGCCCGCACCGCACCGTCGTCTTGTTTGCGGCCTTCGATGAGGTCCTCCTTGGTCAGTACATACCGGCCGATGATGCGACGCCCGTCGCGCACGCCGATCTGTTCGGCGGTGGCCACGAGTTGGAAGCCCTCCCATGGGCCACCCAGCTTGCGCAGGCCGCGCACCACGCGGTTGATCTCCGCCCGGGCCCGGAAGGTGGCCTCGGTTACGGCCGGGGCATCGTAAGCCAGGATGCTGTACTCGTGGTTGATCATGAGATTGAACAACCGGTCCCGCACATGAAAGAGCGAGGGCGTTCCGTAGGAGGCTTTGAGTCCTGCTTGGGCCAGGGCCTGTCGCAGATTTTCCACGGGCTCCTTGCGCCAGCTCGGCTGGCCGTAGTGGGAGGCAAAGGGCCGGAGCGCCGGGGCATCTGGAGCCGTCACCATCGCCATCATGGTCAGCGGCTGGCAGGGGCACTGATTGCGTTCGCCCGTTTCCCATTCGCATCCCGCCAGGGCACCCACATCGCCATCGCCCGTGGCATCAATGAAGACCCGCGCCCGCCAGGCCTGACGGCCCGCTTTGGACTCGGTGATGATGGTGGTCAGTCGTTTGGAGGCATCCTTCTGCGTCGCCACCACCCGGGTGAAGAGTTGGGTCTTCACCCCTGACTCCACGCACAACTCCTCCAGCAGGAGTTTCATCTCCTCTGGATCATAGAAGTAACTGGAACCGGTGTTCGGCGTGTGGGAATCCCGGCCCTGAAGGCGGCGCACGATCTCGGTGTTGAATCCCGGTTTGTCAGCGTCCAGCACGTAGCTCAACAATCCCGCCGTCCAGACGCCACCCAGGCAGCCGTGCACTTCGAACAGCCTGACGCGGGCTCCGGCCCGGGCAGCAGTGATGGCAGCCGTCACGCCCGCAGGACCACCACCGCAGACGATCACATCCACATCATCCGCCACCGGCACGTCCCGCGCGGGTTCCTGAATCATGGAGGCCGTCGCGCCTCCACTTTCCGCGGCCATCAGACCGGCCCTGCCACTGGTTCCAGCCGTGAAGGCCGCCACGGCTCCCACCGCCCCGCGCAACAGGTGCCGGCGGTTGATTTCCGCAGGGGAGGACGAGCCGGAGGAGAAGCGTTCGGGGGAAGGCATACCCACGTAACGCCCGCGATGCCCGCTTTCTCGCACACCGTGCAGGTTCCGATTCCCCCTGCATTGTCCACCACCCTGTGATACCGTCTGAGAAACCCGCATGATGCCTCCCCACAACTCCAACACCACCATGGCGGTGTACCTCGATCTCGAGAACATTGTCTTGGGTGCCCAAGAAGCGCGCTACCCCAAGGTCGACATCCAGAAGATCATGGAGCGCCTCCTGTTGAAAGGGCACATCGTCACGAAAAAAGCCTACTGTGACTGGGAGCGGTACAAGGACTTCAAGCGGCCCCTTCATGAGGCTGCGTTTGAGCTCATCGAGATTCCCCACGTGCGTCAGTCAGGCAAGAACTCGGCTGACATCCGCATGGTCGTGGACGCTCTGGACCTTTGCTACACCAAGGGTCACGTGGACACCTTCGTCATCATCAGCGGAGACTCAGACTTCTCCCCCCTGGTCAGCAAGCTCCGTGAAAACGCCAAAAAGGTCATTGGGATGGGAGTGAAAAACTCCACCTCCAATCTCTTCATCACGAACTGCGACGAGTTCATTTATTACGACGACCTCGTGCGCAAAGAGCAGAGCCGCGTGGCCCGTGCCACCCGGGAGAACAAGGATGCTCCCAAGGACAAAGACAAGGTGGAGAAGGACAAGGACGCTCCGAAGGAAAAGGCTACTGTCGTGAAGAAGCTTGATCCGGCGGAAGTCATCCGCCGTGTTGCAGAGACTCTTGAGGCTCTCGCTGAGGAGCGCGATGCCGACGACCCTGTCTGGGGCTCCATGATCAAACAAGCGCTGAAACGCCGTGACCCAGGGTTCAATGAGCGGGCCTTTGGTTTCCGGTCCTTCAACGCGCTCCTGGAAGATGCCGCGAAGCGGGGCGTGCTGGAACTGGAAGCTCACGAAAAGTCGGGCGGCTATCTGGTGAGGATCAAGGGATAGATCGAGGCTCCCCGTTGGCATTTGCATTGGCCAACCGGCTGGCTTGAGGCGTAGTTTCTGCGGTTGGGCGGGGC
>JBGGMQ010001030.1:0-4569 GCA_041287975.1 Verrucomicrobium sp.
GAATCCTGCCAGCCGTGCCTGATGCGGTCCCTTTTTTCACTGGCAATGCCAATTCGTCCCGTTCTGTTGCCTTGAGCTGGGTCAGTTCGCCAAGAGCATCTACGTTCGAAATTCAACGGCGGACCGGTTCTTCTGCCTGGTCTGCAATCAGCACTACTGGGGTGGCGCAAACTTACTACACGGACAACTCGGTCCAGCCCTCCACCCTCTACTCCTATCGCGTCGTGGCTAGAAATGCAGGAGGATCAGCGGTGCCGAGTAACTACATTTTGGTGAACACCTGGTCGACGCTCGCCGATTGGCGATTCCAGAACTACGGGACATTGACCGACGCTGGCGTTGCGGCTTCCACAGCGGACAATGGGACTGGTGTGCCAAACCTCCTGAAATTCGCGTTTAATATGGCTGCGGAAGATCGTTTTTATCACGTGCAGGAGTCGGGTGGTGCAAAGGGGATGCCCTTGATCCAGTTTGAGTCAGAAAGCGGCCTCTTGCGAGTGGCGTTCATCCGTCGTCGGGCAGAGACAAATGCGGGAATCCAGTATCAGGTTCAATTTAGCGACAATCTTGCCGATTGGTCGTCGGTAGGTCAGGAGTTGATGGCAGAGCCGATCAACGAAAGCTTTGAGTACGTCGTGTGGCAGGATGAACCGTGGGATGGCGACACGCCCGCTCGCAATACCAGATTCGGGCGCGTCCTGGTAACGGAGTAGTCGGGGCGGACGTTTCCTTAGCGCGGTTATTCTATCTCAGTTGTGGATTGCTGTCTCGATCTGCTCTAACCCATGCGCACCCCTACTTCCCCGCCTCAAAATTCTTCTCCGACACGATCTTGTCGCGATCATAAACCCGCTCCCGGTAGAGCAGACCCGCCTCAGTCCATTCGCGATTCTGCCCGGTCCGCTCTCCTTTGACGAACGCCGTCTCTGCCAGGGGTTTGCCATTGGGGTGCCACTCCTTCACTGTCCCTTCGAAGAGGCCGTTCTTGAAAGGATACTCCGCTTTGAGAGTGCCATCCTTGTAGTAGTCCTTCGACACGCCCGTGAACCTCTTGCCCGTCTCAGGATCGGTGAAGACATTGTCGCTGTAGCCCAGTTTTTTGTACGGCACTTCTTTGGCTTTCCCGCAAGAGGTGAGGCTCACGCAGAGGGCACTGGCGATCAGCAGCAGAGGAAGGCGTCTCATGCTTCCTAGTTCACCGCAGATTCAGTGGGAATCAAGTGCTGCGGCAGGCAGGGGCACGGTGCCGCTCTGCGGTCTGTCTTGGGATCCCTGAGCCAATGGCGTCAGGCCCGCATTGGCCGCCGTTTCTTTGGCCAAATCCTGCACATGACGCCCGACTTGAAGACCTGCAAAAAAGGCTCCCGCATGGTAAACGACCAGGAAGAGTGCGGGTACGATGGCGATCCAGTTGTAGCGAGCCAGCTCGACGAGGCACATGGCGACAAGCACGATCCAAAGGCCTGGCATGGGAGGAGCCGAAGTTTTGATCCGGGTGACGCATCTCCCACCGCCATGATATTCGGTAACTGCAACCCACCAGACGCGTTGCTTTCCCTCTTGCACGAAACCGTCCCACAGACTCCAGGGGGCGGTAGGCTGGCAGCGGAATCTCCCATCTGCAGTCACGACTTTTTCAAAATGGGCTAGCCACTCCTCACGCCCCGTTCCTGTATCGCTCCAGAAGGCCAGGGCTTTGGGCTCATGGCGGTCATCCTGATCGCGTTCATCCCGCTTCTTGAAGGGCCATTGCAACTTGCCATGAGGCAGGGCGCGCAGTTTGATCATACCCCGCAGCCTTGCCCAGTCGCGCACCACTGGTTGCATAAAGCACAGCACTCGGAGCAGTTCCCGGTGCCGCCAGGTGTGGCCACCCAACATGAACTCATTCATGGCGGCGCGTTTCCGGGCAACGTGGATCGCGAGGACAAGCATCACGCCTGCACAAACATAACCACTCCAGTGCAGGCAAAGTCCAAGTGCCGCCGCAACAAAGACTCCCAGCAACCAGGGCAGTCCGCTCAGCCAGTGGGAGAGGGTATCGCCATTCCCTGTGTAGATGCATTGGAAGGGGGCTGTACCCTGCACGCCGAAGTGGATGGCCTGTTCGGTCAGGTCCCCATGATACATTTCATCTCCATAGATGGCCCCGCGCCAGCGCGCTCCACCCAGCCACGCAAAGCGTTGGGGATACCGGCGGATCAACATCGCCTCGGCATGCCCATAGCCTCGTTGCTGACGCAGATACGCGCCGATCGTGAACCGACGGTGATGCCATACCACGGCACCTGGGACAAACCGCAGCTTGCCCCCTCGTTCCTGGAGGCGCCAGCACACATCCACGTCGTCGCCGGCTGTGATGAACTCATCACGAAATCCCTCAATGGCCTGTAGCGCAGTCCTTCTGATGGCGAGGTTGCACCCCGGAAGGTGCTCAGCTTCTTCATTGCTCATGAGCACATGAGCAGGGGCACCCGGCGCGGCGGCCACACAGGCCTCCGTGAGATTCCGTGGAGGTGGCGGCAAATTGGGGCCACCCGCAGCAACCCAGGCTGGATCATCAAAGGCCGGTGCCAGAAATTTGAGCCAGTCCTCATCCGGGATGCAGTCGTCATCGGTGTAGGCCAGGATTTCTCCCGTGGCCTCACGCATCCCATGATTGCGTGCCGCGCTCAATCCACCGGGGGCCTGCCGGTAATAACGCACAAAGGGAAAGTCGCGGCAGATGTCCGGCGTGGCATCAGTGGAGCCGTCGTCGATGACCAGCACTTCGTGATTGGCGTACGTCTGTCTGCCAAGCGCGGCCAGGCAGTTTCGCAGAGTCAGCGCACCATTGCGGGTGCACACAATGACGGAAATCTTCGGTCCTGTGATGGCATCGACAGAGGTTTCTGTCTGCTTTGCGGATTGAGCCAGCACTTCACAAGCGAGCTTGGGCCGCCGGTCACGCTTCACCAAACCAAAGTCCCAGCCCGTCACAGCCTCGCCACCGCGATGCCATTCGTCGGTGAAGGAGAACCAGAAGTTTCCCGCAACCCCGGAGGCCTCAACCAGTTCACGCTGCCATTGCAAGGCCTGCGCCTGGGCTGCTTCCGTATGAGTCTTGGTGTCCAGACCGAACTCTGAGATCACCAGCGGCTTGCCGTCCGCAAGCACTTGCAAACGCCTGAGGTAGGCTGCGAATTTTGCCTTGTCCTCCAGGAAGACGTTGAAGGTCACGAAGTCCGCATTCCTCGGGACGAGGTACTCGGTGGAAGGGTAGCTCGCATACGCCACCGGCTTGCCCGGGGCCTCGGCCTTCACCTCGCCGATGAGCTTTTCCAGGAACCGCCGTACGGGTTCCGGCCGCAGCCAGCGCACCAGTGTCTTTTCGACCTCATTGCCCACCAGCAGGCCTGCGACCACGGGGTTGTGTCCCAGTGTGCGGGCGGCTTCGCGCACACGTTTCAACGCGTCAGCCTGCACAGCACTGTCATTCAGGAAATCCACATGCTGCGTCCAGGGTATGCCCACCAGCAGTCGCACATCGGCACCAGATGCCGCATGAAGCACCGACTCCGAAGGCAGTTCATACACGCGGACCGTGTTGAACCCCAGGGAGGCGATCTGGGCAAAATCCTGCCGCACCTGATCTCGTTCGGGCCAAGGCAAGCCTTCGCTGTTGGGCTTGAAGGGGCCATAGGTGACCCCTTTGAGCATCACCTTGGCCCCCGTCGCTTCCCGGAACCAACGCCCTGACACCTGCCAGGCCTCCACCCGCGTGGGTGAGAGTGGGACAGGCATTTCAATGGCAGGCATGGGATAGGGAGGGAAGCAGGATAAAATTGTATCAAAATAGACGCATATTTCAGCGCTCGCATTCGGCAAAGTCTTGCATATCAGGCATCTATTTTGAAAACGGCGTCAGGTGAGAGGTCCTCCAGGGGCACCCTGCGCGGCACGTTCTGCTTTGCAATCGGGGATCGAGCCATTTAAAACAGTCTGATGTACCGAAGACTTCCTCTCCTTCTGGCTACCCTCGTCGCAGGCCACGCGGTGCTTGCGACCGATGGTCCTACGACGCCGAATCCTGGTCTGCACTACCACTACCCCCTGCCGAAGGCCGACCCGCCCCAAGTCATCAAAGTGGATCTCTGCGTCTATGGCGGCACTCCTGCAGGGGTTGGGGCCGCCGTTCAGGCGCGTCGGTTGGGCAAAACCTCGGCTCTGGCGGTTCACCGCAGGCATGTCGGCGGTCTTACCTCCGCTGGCCTCACCGCTGTGGATCTCGGGAAAAAAGAATCCATTGGCGGCATGGGAGCCGAGTTCCTCAACCGGATGGGCAAGTGGAGCGGCTTCCGCTCTGGCGACGCAGAGAATGTCTTCCGCGCCATGCTCAAGGAGGCGGATGTGCCTGTGTATTATGAGCACCGTCTCGCCAAGGTGGAAAAAGACGGCAACCGCATCACCGCTCTGGTCTTCGAGAACGGCAACCGCATCGAGGCCAAGATGTTCGTGGATGGCACCTACGAAGGCGACCTCTTCGCCAAGGCGGGCGTTTCCTTCCATGTGGGTCGTGAGGCCAACAGC
>JBGGMQ010001031.1:0-8523 GCA_041287975.1 Verrucomicrobium sp.
CGGCCTACGCTGAATCCGGCGACTTCGAGAAAGCCAAGAAGTATGCCAACGATGCCATCGCCATCGAAGGCACCCCGGCGGCCACACGTCAGCGCATGGAGCGCCGGCTGGGGCTCTACGAGCAAGGCCAGGCCTTCCACATCCCAGCTCCTGCTCCTCGGTAGCGGACAGGCTGGCTACGCCACCCGTACCCAGTCAAAGAAGCCTAGAGCTTCCAGGTCAGAGCGCAGTTTGGCCTGCTGAGGCGGAGTCAGCGTGTTGTTGGGGAGACGGGCAGGGCCCACGTCCACGCCCAGCATCTGCATCGCAGCTTTGGCAGCGCCCATGTAGCCCAGGCCCGCGAAGAGCTGGATCAACTGGACGCCGCGAAATTGCTCAAGCCGGGCGACTTCCCAATTGCCCTGTTTAAAGGCCTCTATCATGCGCAGATAGATGGGGGCCGCAAAGTTGAAGCCGCTCCCCACCGCCCCCTGGGCCCCCATGGCTAGTGCGCCAAGCATGTGCTCATCCACACCGAAAGGGATGTCCCACTCCCCCGCCCGAAGGCAGTTCTGGTAGGACATGAGATCCGGGTTGGTAAACTTGAGCCCCGCCAGGGTGGGGATGCGGGAGGCGGCCTGATTCAGGAAGTCCACCATCGGGAAGGACACCCCCGTCATGGAAGGAATGTCATAGTAGTAAAAGGGGGTCTGCGGAGCCCCAGCCGCGATTTGGACGCAGCACTCGATCAACAGATCAAGCGAACGCGGCTTGAAGTAGCAGGGTGCCAGCGCAGAGATGGCCGCCGCGCCCAGTTCCTCGGCCTGGGCAGCGAGACTGCGGGAATCGGCCACACAATTCGATCCCACATGCACCACCAGCTTAAGCGCAGTGCCAATGGCCACCTCACTCCAACGGGCCGCCAACGCACGGCGTTCCTCAAGCATCAGAGAACTGCTCTCTCCTGTGGTGCCTCCCAGGAAGACGGTGTCTACACCCGTCCGCAGAAAATGCTCCGCCTGCTGCTCCACAGCGGCAAGGTTCAAGGAACCATCCGCATGAAAAGGCGTGTGGCTGGCGACAACGAGGCGGCGGAGGGGATGCGTGGGCGTCATGAATGAAAACGAAAGCGGGCAGGGAGAACGAGGGAAAGGGTCAAATCTCAACGAGAAATGAACTCCGAAGCCCCGAGGGTATTCGCCCTCCATCCGCCTTCCCACTCGGATTCACTTGTCTTTTCTTAAAACAAGCAGGCTTAATGCCGCTCCAGGGTGCCGCCGCGGATGAAATTCGGCATGATGCGCACCGCCTTGGCAGCCGCCGCCTCACCCGTCAGGAGGGCCATCACTTTGCGAGAGAGTTTGCGGGCAAACAGCGGCATGTTGGGGGCATAGTGAGTGGGCGTGGGCAGCATGTGTTCCAGCAGCGGATCATGATCCCGACAGACGACCGACACATCCCGCGGCACAGAGAAGCCTTGCTGCTGCAGCCAACCCAGCACCGTGAGCAGGTGCGGGACGTGGAACACAAACAGGGCGGTGGGGCGTGGCTTGGCCGACATCAGTTTCTCCAATCCCAAGGCCAGGCTGCTCACGGATCCTTGATGCAGGAGCGAAGTCACCTTCCGGCCAGCTGCGCCTGTTTCAAATCCGACCACACTTTCGATATCTCCCGCGTTGCGTGAGTCCGGTCGAATGATCGCGAGATGTTCGTGCCCAAAGGCCGTCATACGCCCTGCAGCATGGCGACAGCACGCGGAGAAGTCCACGTCCACGGAGGACAATTCCGTGCCAGGATGCGGAGAGCCAGCCAGGACCACGGGCAGGTGGCGCTCGCTGAACCAGCGCTGCATTTCCAGCGTGGACCGGTAGAGAATCCAGACCGCAGGCCGGAGGCGCTCCTGCAAATCCAGCAACGCGGGACCGGGTTCACGTCGCAAGGCAGCGGCACTCTCGTGATATTCCATGAGCCACCCGGCTTCCGCCAGGTGCTCGCGCAGCTTGTCCACCCACAGCACCGCAGCATTGGGCATCTGATGCATGGGGAGCCCGGCCAGCATCACCACGGTGCGCTGCGGACTGGGACCCACGGAGGCTTCAGGAGTCAACTTCAAGATCTCACGCCGCCGCCCCTGCCCTCCGCGGATGCACTTTTCCCGTTCCAGCTCCAGCAAGGCGGCTCGCAGGGTGACACGGCTTACGTGCAAACGCCGGGACAGTTCATGCTCCCCGGGCAGCCATCGAGGCCACTCCCCCACCCTCATGGCCTCGCGCAGCACTTCCACCGTCTGGGCGACCAGGGAAGTTCGTTGCGGCAGGCGGTGCATGGCGGGGAAAGGTAAACAGCAAACTTCAAACACGAAACTTCAAATCATGTTGAAGCATCCAATGCCGCGATGACCTGCTGCACATGACCTGCGGGCTTCACCTTCTCCAGCACGGCTTTGATGATGCCATCCGTCCCGATGACAAAGGTGCTGCGCTCCGTGCCCATGTACTTCTTTCCATAGAGGCTCTTTTCCACCCAGACGCCGTAGGCATCGACGATGGCGTGGTCTTCATCACTGATAAGGGGAAAAGGCAGCTCGTACTTTTTGACGAACTTTTCGTGGGCCTTGAGGCTGTCCACGCTCACCCCGAGCACGTGCGCCTTCTTTTTCAGCAGAGTCCAGTTGTCCCGCAGGTCACAGGCCTGGGTGGTGCAGCCGGGGGTGTTGTCCTTGGGGTAAAAGTAGAGCACCACGGGCTTGTCCCGCAGTTCACTGAGGGTGATCGTACAGGCGGTGACGTCATTTCCAGCGATGACGGGGGCAGTGAAATCAGGGGCCGGGGCTCCGGCGACAGGTTTGCTCATCTCCACCCTACGGTGCCCGCGCCTCCGGAGTTGTGACGTTTTGCCAAGACCGGTGCCTTGCCGTTAGAATTTGCATGCCCCCCAACCCGGGGTTATGGAGTCGGTTCGCCGTGACCGTCGCCAACCAGATTACCCTCGTTCGAATACTCCTCATTCCCGTCTTTGTCGGGTTTGCGGTGTATTACTCGGACACGGTGAAAGCGGGAGCGCCGAATGAGAGCCTGCGTTTCTGGGCGATGGCTGCCTTTGCGATTGCCGCCCTTAGTGACGGGATCGACGGCTGGGTGGCCCGCCGCTTCAACCAGCGCAGCAAGCTGGGTGCCATCCTCGATCCCCTGGCAGACAAGCTCCTGTTGATCACTACCATTTGCACGCTCAGCTTCACGGCCTGGCCGGCGAAGCTGCCCATGTGGTTCGTGATTCTTTACCTCACCCGTGAGGTCTTCAGCGTTGCCGGGGCCTTTGTCATCAAGTTCGTTTCAGGGAGCGTCCAGATTCAACCCCATTGGACGGGCAAGGCCGCCACCTTCTGCGAAATCGCCGTGGTCAGCGTGGCCATGCTCAATCTCACCACTCTTGTCCTCCCCGCCTCCATTGTGGCTGGGGTGTTCATCTTTAGCTCCGGCATGGTCTACCTCGCCGTGGCAATCCGCCAAATACAAGCATCCGGTCATGGAAATCCAGAACCCTAAAATGGTCGCGATCGTCGGCCGCCCCAACGTGGGGAAGTCCGCCCTCTTCAACCGGCTCGCTGGGAAGAATATCGCCATTGTTCATGACCGCCCCGGCGTCACGCGCGACCGGTTGGTAGCTTCCTGTCGCAAAGGTATCGCCAACTTCGACATCATGGACACCGGAGGTATCGGTGCCACCATTGAGGACGAATTCGCCGCTCAGGTAAAAGCAGAAGCCCACCTAGCCCTGGAGGAGGCAGACCTCATCCTCTTCGTCGTCGACGGATTTGAGGGTGTGACCCCCATTGACCTGGAACTCTCCCGCACCCTGCGGAAGGGCACCAAGCCCCTGATCCTGGTCATCAACAAAGCGGACTCCGACAAACGTCGCGCGCATGGCGCAGAGTTCGCCAAACTCGGCTTCAAGAACAACATCGACGTCAGCGCCGCCCACGGTCTCCGCATTGACGAGCTCATCGGCCGCATCACGGGCGAGTTGGGGCTGAAAGCTTCTGATAATCCTGCCCCCAGACTCAAAGGCCGTAAAAAGGCAGCAGCCGAGGCCGAGGCCGCTGAAAAAGCGGAGGCTGAGGGAGGCGAAGCCGGGGCAGAGGTCAAGCCCGCCAAGCCTGAGAAACCTTTGCGTATCGCCATCGTGGGCAAGCCCAACGCAGGCAAATCCTCGCTGGTGAATGCCATTGTCGGATCACCTCGCACGATTGTGAGTGAGGTTGCAGGCACCACGCGAGACGCGATCGACATCCCCTGTTCCGTCGCGGGCAGAGATTACATCCTGGTGGACACCGCCGGTCTGCGCCGCAAGGCCAAGATTCAGGATGCAGTAGAGTCCTTCAGCGCCATGCAGGCCACCAAGACGATCCGTCGATCCGACGTGTGTGTGCTCATGGTGGACTGCGCCGAAGGCATCAGCATGCAGGACCGCAAGATTGCAGGCCTGATCATGGAGTATCAAAAGCCCTGCATCATCCTTCTGAACAAGTTCGACCTCTACCACCCCACCGGGAAAATGAAGGATCGCACAGAGGAGTTGCTGGAAAACGCAGGACGCGAATTCTTCTTCCTGCGCCATGCCCCCAAGATCCCCGTCTCCGCAAAGGAGAACCAGTATCTGGACAAAATCTTCAAGGCCATCGAGCGCCTGCGCAAGGGTGCCCAGAATCCTCCCGGCACCGGCGTGCTGAACCGCATGCTACAAAAGGCCATCGCCAGCTCCCCTGCTGCCATCGGCCACTCCGGCAGCTCGTTCAACCTGCTCTACGCCACCTTCAAGAAGGAAGACGAGCCCCCGGCAGTACCCGTCCCTCACATTGTGCTCTTTGCCAATCGCGCGGACAAGCTGCAGGAAAGCTACTTGCGCCACCTGGAGGCCACCGTCCGTGAAGCATGGCCTGCTGAAGGCCTCCCCTTCCTTTGGACGATCAAGGGCAAGGAGAAGAAATCGACCCGCGACGCCAAGCGCAAGAAGTAATTTCCCGCATCCGGCTGGATCAGCGTCCACCTTCCGCAAGGAGGTGGCGCTGGATCCTGCCAGGGGCGGCAGGCACCTCCGTCGGCTCCATGAGGAAATAAAACTGCCAGGCAACGACCTGGCTCAGGCCACCCTGCCGGGCATTCCATTCCCGGACGACACGCTCGCAGAAGGCGGGTCGATACTCCTGATAGCGCTGCATCCAGAGGTTCATCAGCACCTTCTGCCAGCGGGAATCTTTGAAGCTGGAGTGGAGGCAATTGGGCTTGCTCCAATCCGTGGATTGCCCTCCCCGCAACAAGTCCACCTCCGTGCCGTCAGACAGTCCTGCACGCAGCACGAACCAGCCATCCTCCCGCGTGGGAAATGGGGCAAACATACTCCAGTGCTGGTCGAGCCGCAGGACAAACCCCACGGGATTGACGGATCGCGGAAACCACTTCTCCCAATAGAGGAAATCCGTGCCCCGAAGGTTCCAGAGAAAAACGAAGCCCAGGCAGAACAGGCAAAAAATGCGGACAGGCCACGGAGTGCCATGAGATGCAGGCACTGGCAAATCGCCTTGAACTGAAGCCTCTGTGGCATTAGGCCAGATGCTTCCGGGGAGCAAAGCAATCCAGGCAATGATCATGAGCCAGGGAAAAAGGCCGATGTCCATGCACAGAGCGATGCCTGCATGGAAGATGATGAACAGCCCACAGGCCACCAAGCGCCAGAAGGAGCGACGCCAGGGTACCAGCAACAAGAGCGGCCCCAGCAGTTCCAGCCAGACGCTGCCCCGTGTCAAAAACGCGCAGAGCTCCGTTTGGTCGCGCAACCACACGGCCAGCGGCAGGGCGAAGACGTCCAAATGCAACGCCGTCTGCAAGGCGGTGGCCTGAGTGAACCAGACCTCCCGATCCTTCATGGAGGCAGCAAAGACGTAGATGAAGGCGATTTGAAGGATGAAGCAGGCCGCAGGAAGGGAGGCCCACAAGGACGAGGTCGATCGGGCTACCGACGTCCGCACCGCATCCCTGGACCACCGCGCTCCGAGAGGCAGAAAAATGCTCCAGAAGAGCAGCAACCGCATGACGCTGTCGGCTCCATTTGTGATCAGGGGATTTCGCGACTCAAGCGAAGCCGCCAAAAGCCAGCAGAGCAATGTCGCCCACCGGGTGCGCCAGCCGATCATCAGTCCAACAGCGGCGGCGAGTTGCAGGCAGAGGAGACCCACTTGAAAACTGGCACTGCCGCTGAGCGCATGGATGGACCACTGGGCACCGCACTCCCAGAGACGGCTGCGCAAGACTTCCCGGGTGAGTATCCCGGAGTCCGAGTAAAAGTCCGCGGCATTCGTCAACGCCACTCCCACATCCCAGACCAGGAGCAAGGCGAGCCCGATGCGAAACAGGGCGAGGGAGCGCAGATCAAGGGCAAACGCCTTGCCGTAGGTCGCTACGAAAGCTCGAAGGCGACCGATACAAACCGCCAGCGCACTGCTCCACGCCGGGACCTTGTCCGGAAGGGAAGCAAGAGTGGGCTTGGGATCTACGAGCAAAACTGCCACTCGCTAATATTTACATTCATTATAGAAATTACAAAAGAATTCTGCGCCAGTTTGCTTCGTTCTTCACTCGGTCCAGTGAACGCTTCTTGCCCAGAGTTGCGTATTGGCTCTAGCCTCACGTTCTCCCAGTCTCCTCGATTGCTTCCACTCCCCCAATGACCCGGTTTGTCCGCAGCTACTTCCACACGGAGCGCGATGCCGTCCGCAGTTCATTCTACACGACCGTCCGGGCGGGCCACCTCGTCGCGGACAAGACACATCACATCGAGCGCGAGACTCTGGCTGGGCATGAGCTCGTGTACTGCCTCCGGGGATCGGGGTCGGTTCGAGTCGCAGGTCGCGTGCACCGCGTAAAGGCTCGTGGCCTCTACTGGGTGTCCTGCTGGCATCCCCACCAGTATCAGGCGGATCCAGCCCATCCCTGGGAGTTGTATTGGGTCCGGATCGAAGGCCCGGGGCTGGATGCTCTGGCGGGTCTGCTGCGCATCCGCGACACGCCGGTCTTTCCCATGCTGGATGACACGGCGATGCAGGCGTGTTTCGGAGATGCCTTCACCGTGCTGGAGGCTCCGAGCCCCGATGCTCCGGCACAGATGCATGTGGTCATCGCCCGAATGCTGGCCCAGCTCTACGAAAACCGGTTCAAAGATGGGACACAGGATGCCGAACCTGTGCCCAGCACGCTGGAGCGGCCGCTCATTCGCATGCGCCAGCACTACGCAGATGCCCTGCGACTCTCGGATCTGGCCCACCTGGCAGGCATGAGTGTGAGCCATTTCATCCGCACCTTCAAACGCAGCATGGGCACCAGCCCCATCGACTGGCTGCGGCGGGAACGCATGAACCAGGCAAAGCACCGGCTCATCGACACGGACGAGCCGATCAAGGAAATTGCCCGCCAGTGTGGCTATCGTGATCCCTACTTCTTCAGCAAGGACTTCAAGAAACTGACCGGTCTGCCGCCAACAGACTACCGCCTGCAGGAGCGCGGCAGGGCGAGGAATGCTGTGTGAGCGGATGTTCTGAAAGAGTCAGTACAGCGAAAAGCCCCAGAAGATCAATGTGGCCAGCCCTAGACAGAACAACACGAGAGCGGTGTACCACCACACGGAGCTGAGTCCGTCGCGCTTCTTGCCGCCGCCAAACTCCTCCTGCACAAACTCATCGTAGTCAAAATCACCTTCGCCAGGCAGGTCCAGACCGTCGTAGCCGGTTGCCTCCGTGTTCCAACCCGTGCGATGATCAGCACCACAATCCGGGCAGGCTGAGGCTTTGGCCGGAACATCTTCACCACACACGGGACACACGCGTGGGGTACGGCGGCGGCGTGGACTGTTGTGGTAGCGCTCTTTCATCTGCCAGATGCCAGCATTTGCATCTACGCCAGCGACAGGGTTCGAGGATCTTCAACACCCACCAAGCCTTCGTGCAGGCGCTTCAGGGACGCCTCCAACGGGTGAGGGCAGGCTGCAAAAGCTCTGTCCACATGGATCTTCCACTGGTCATGCATCTGGTTGAAGACGGTGCAGCCCCAGAGAAAAATGCTCTTGCCCTTGCGACGGGCGCAGTGACGTTCTGCCTCCACCAGCGGCTGCACCAGTGAACTAGGATCGACGGGATAGTGACCCTGCAACGCCAGAAGAAGCTGCCCCAAGATCAAAAAGGGAGCGTCATCCGCGCACCAGCGGGCTGTCACCACGCGGTCATGCATTTCCGAAAAAACGGCGGGCAGCAGCTTCTGCAGGGATTCGTCCTGCAGGGCCCAGGCATCATCCAGCAAGCTGATGGCGAGATAATTCGGAGGCAGATTGTCATCTGGACCTTTATCCCCGGAGCACATCGCGGCGCCGACAGCATTGGTGAAGATACGAAACCTGCGGAAGCGATCCGGATCAGTCTCCAGGTCGGGCTCTCCCCACTGGGTGAGACCAATGGTCTCAGTCAGATTGAAGCTGTACACCTCAGGCACGGACCGGGCC
>JBGGMQ010001032.1:0-3489 GCA_041287975.1 Verrucomicrobium sp.
GACGATCATGAAACGGGACTCCGCCACGGGGGAATTCTCGGCCCGCATGGTGCCCGTGAACAATGCCCCGCCCAGCGCCCCTGCGGTTGGCAAGTGGACTCCTGCGACGCGCACCTTTGTGTGGACCGCCAGCGACGAACGTTCCGGCAACCAATTCGTCACCACAGCGGCTTTCCCCCGGGAAGGCATCATGGAGTGGCAGCAGGTGCTGACCACCGGCACGGGTGAGGAAGCCATCAATGAGAGCGGGCGGAATATCCGGGTGAAGCGGGCACAAAATCCACCCCCCTGACGCTGCTTTGAGTTTGACGGGGAAGCGAGTCTGCGGCTTTGCTGACGGCTGGTTGATCGATTTTTCCCACTGCATGAATTTTTTTGTCCGTCCCGGCCTTTTGCCACTGCTTTTCGCCTGCGGATTCAGCGCGAGCGTCGCCGCCGCAGGTCCTCTGGCAGCCCCTTCGTATGATGATGTGCCCGTGCTCGTTTGCCGGCTCATCGTGGTCGAAAGCGTCTCTCCGCTGATCGAGCACGGAGCCCAAGTGACGGAGGAATCCCTGGCAGCCCGGATGAAGACCTGGCGGGACCAGGATGCAGGGTCCGTCGTGGTGGATGAAGGATTCCTGCTGCCCGTGGGCGGTGGACTGGTGAGTCCGGCCTTTGACTCCGCCGGGGGGCAGGCCCTGCAGGGCGCAGCCGGGGCCTTTCGCGAGCCTGGCGTGTCCCTCACCATTGGGGCTCAAGTGCAGGGTGGCTTGTATTCCATGCAGGCTGCCGTGAGTCTGTGGAATCTCACGGGAGAGCGCGTGCGGGACAGCCTCGCCCGCATCCGTCAGTTCCGCTCGCCCCTGGCGGAGCGCCCCGCCAGTGGTTTTGCCACCTTCCGCACCTGTCAGCAGGGGAAGGAAGTGACCCTGCGCTGGGAGACCGGCGTGCAGCAGGGCACCGCCCTCACCGGGCGTCTTGCCTCCGGTTCGCAGATGTACCAGTCCGTCATCATCCTGCCGGTCGCCACGCGGTCCTCCTTTGTGGCCCAGCCTGGGCAGCCCGCCCAGTATCGCGGCGGCTCCCTGCGGGTGATCGAGGGGGACGTGCCCACGGCCGTGTTCTGGCGGGTCATCAATCATGTCCGTCCCGATCTGGCCCGGCCCGCAGAGTTCTCCGGCCGCATGCTTGACCTCTACTGGGCGGATGAGAAGTGGGACCTTTTCCTCAAGACCCTCCAGCAGGCCGGGGGTCGGTTTAAGGAAATTCCCGGCGCGGTCCTCAGTGCCCGTGCGCCGGTGCATCGTGTTGTTTCCTCTTCCATGGTGTTGAACTGGGGCCTGGGCGCACCGCTGCCCACGTCTTCCTTCACCATCGCCATGGAGGATCCCATGGCCTTGAATCCCGGTGCCGAAACGGGTGTGCAGCGCTGGTGCGAATCCCACGACCGCCGCTGGACCTTGTTCGCCCGGCCCATGGGCGGCACCACCCAGGTGGTGGCCGTGCGTTCCGAGTTTGAGGGCACGGTAGCCGCCCCTCCACGGGCCATGGCCGTGGCGGAGGATGATGTGCCTGCCGCCCCTGTCCCCCGGGCCATGCCGGTGCCTGTGCCCGTCAGCAGTGGCAGTGGACCAGCGGTGGCGCTGACGCCGACCGCGCCGGCTCCGGCGATGACCACTGGGGCTGCCTCGCCTTCCAACCTGGATGCTGTGCCTGCGCTGAGTGTGCCGCAATTGGTTCCCGGTTCGACCCCTTCCTCCACAGCGGCTGCCACCACTGCAGCGCGACCAGTTGCACCTGTGGAGAAAGTCCCGGCCAAAATCGCCCAAGCCCGTAGTCCGCTCAATCTCTATGCCGGGGAATGGTCAGGGACGCTCACCGGCCAGCCCAACTCCCGGGCAAAGATGATCTGCAACTGGAACTTCGATGGCACCGAACTCATGCGCGACTCCAGTGTGGTGGTTGACGCTACCAAGGGCTCGCCGTCTTACGTCTCCATGGTCATGAAGTATGATGAACTGGCCGGCAGGTACCACTCCCAGGTCGTCACCAAGGATTCCTCCAAGAGCAGCGTTGCTGAAGGCACTTATGTCGCCTCCACCCGTACCTTCATCTGGACGGCGGTGAATTCCATCAATGGCGTCATCATGGTGACGCTGGCCGCATTTCCGCAAGACGGTGTGATGGAGTGGACCCAGACCATCACAGACAAAGAGGGAAACCTCATCAGCCAGGGTGGTGGGAAGAACGTGAGGCAGCGCAAGTAGACCAGTGCGTCAGTGGTCAGTGGTCAGTGGTCAGTGGTCAGTGGTCAAGGTGCTGGAAGCTGTTGGTAGTTCAAGCTTCAGCTTGCCTCAGGTTGCGACAGATCCACTGAGCAATCTAAAGATTGAACTACCAACAGAGCCTCCCCGGCGAGGGAAGCAGAGTAGTTCGAGTGTCCCACTCGTTCAGTCGCGATACCCCTGGCTCCTTCGTCGCCCAGTGTGTCAGTGGTCAAGGTGCTGGAAGCTGTTGGTAGTTCAAGCTTCAGCTTGCCTCAGGTTGCGACAGATCCACTGAGCAATCTAAAGATAGAACTACCAACAGAGCCTCCCCGGCGAGGGAAGCAGAGTAGTTCGAGTGTCCACTCGTTCAGTCGCGGAACCCCTGGCTCCTTCGTCGCCCAGTGTGTCAGTGGAGGCGCGCTTCCAGCGTGCCGCCTTCTGCATCTTGCGGAAGGCATGCGCGCAAGCCGGGAAGACGTTCTTGCGTCGGAGCATCCCTCTCCACTCCGCTTGCCAAAACGTCTCCCGCCGAACTTCTGTCGGCGAGACGCCAGCGCTCCCAGGAACCAAGAGAGGGTGCCATATACAGACCGCTCCTGTCTCATCCGCTGGGTGCGCCGAATTCATTCGGCAGATGCTCGACGGAGGACGCTCGTGGCCGACATGGATGTCGGCGCACCCAGCGGGTTTCCTGAGGAGATGAAGGGGCGTGCAAGGAGCTCTTGAGCGGTTCCCGCGAGACAGACGCTCTCGCGGGCGCCAGCCCTGGGAGCGCTGCCGTCCCGGCGGCTGGCGAACATCTCCCGACGCCTGAGCAGAATAAATTCTGCGCTCCCAGTGAACCCCCTCTGTGGGTTGAAGGCGATGGCATTGCGAATGCTGCATCAAACAACAGTTCACCCATGAAGTTCCCGGCGAGCCGCCGGGAACGGCAATCCCGGCAGGCCGGGACCGCGCTCCCCTCAATGCATCATGAGAGACACTATAGAAGTGTAGGTCGACACACGACGCTCGCTGCCGACATGAATGCCGGCGAACCCAGTGCATGAGTCGAAGGTGTCGTTGTGCCGTCGCTTTGTCCTCGAACCTTCAATCGTCCAGCGCCCGAACCTTCATCTCCTTTTGCGTATTCACCGGGAGCGCAGAATTCATTCTGCTCCGGCCACAAGCCATCCATGACATGGTGCGTCACATAAGAAGCTACCCCCCATGCGGTATCCACACGCCCGCTACACCCCCT
>JBGGMQ010001033.1:0-4237 GCA_041287975.1 Verrucomicrobium sp.
CATTGTCCAGCGATGACGGCATGGGCCGAACGGATACGGCCACCCTTGAAGTGAGTGCGGATGCCATCTCCCGGCTGACCAGTGAACTGGTGGCGGATCTCACCGCCTTGGAGCTGCGCGTCGCGGTGCCCAATGCACTCGCCGTGCATCCAGCCGGCGTGATTGAAGGCGTAGATCTTGAGCACACGGGGCGCATTGAACGTGTCGATGCCAAGATGCTTTTGGGGATGCTGAAAGAGGGGATCATCCCGGTCTTGCCACCCTTCGGCTATGATGGTCGCGGTACCACCCTGCGATTGAATTCGGACTCCGTGGCAGTCGAGACCGCCCTGGCACTCGATGCGGCCAAAGTGATCTTCGTGGCCGAAGAGGGCCTGGTAAACAGCGACGGTCAACGGTTGGCGCAGTTGCCAATCAAGCTGGCGCGAGAGATTGCCAAACGCCGGGATCCCCACATGGATCCAAGCCTGGTGTCCAAGCTTCGCTACGCCTCTCTGGCCTGTGGCGAAGGCGTGGCCCGTGTGCATATCATTGACGGTCGCCAGGACGAGGTCCTGCTGGCGGAGCTGTTCAGCAATGAAGGCGTGGGTACCATGATTCACGCGGATGAGTATCAGCAGATTCGCCGGGCGAAGGTGTCTGACATTCCTTCGATCATGTCAATGATGCGCCAGTCCGTGGAAGACGCGGCTCTGGCTCCACGCAGCCGTGAGCAGATGCAGAAGCGCATCAATGACTTTTTCGTCTTTGAGCTGGATGGCAACATCGTCGGCACCGTTGCCGTGCACAGCTACCATACTGATGACAGGAGAACGACGTTGGCCGAACTGGCCTGCCTGTTTGTGAGTCGTTCCCACAAGAACAAAGGACATGGTCGCAAGCTCGTCGCTTACGCCGAGGACGTGGCACGTCAGCGCGGAGCCGCATGGCTCTTCGCTCTCAGCACTCAGGCATCGCGCTTCTTTGAGGAAAAGATGGGCTATGTGGATGTGGGTCCTGAGATCCTGCCCAACGAACGCCGGGAGCAGTACGACCGGAGTGGCCGGAACTCCAAAGTGCTTAAAAAGGCGCTGCGGGGTGAGTCGGCAGCTGGCGCGAGATAGAGGGGGGAGCTGACCCAGTGCCTGGCTCAGCCAAGGTTCGTGGGGGTAACTCCGTGCTTGGCAGGTGCTTAGGGGGGTGCAGATGACAAACCGCAGCAACTCCTTCGGAGTAGCGACCTGATTTTGTGTACCCAAGGTAGACTCGCTGGAAACTCGTCCAACCTTGGGCTTGAAGCAGTATCCCCTTCGGGGAAGGGCTTCGAGTCTGCATCTGGTTTCCCTGGCACTACCCAACTATAGTGTCCCCAGACTCTCAATTGGTCTGTCCCTTCGCTGACGATGGACTGTCACTGGATGTCGTAGGGCCTCCCGAAAGCGGCGATTCTCCCTCGCACTCCAAAGCGACTTCGTCGCCAGAGGGTGAATGTCGTTGCGACCAAGAACTTCGCCTTTGCCTCCGACATCCAAAGGCCGGGGCATCGAACTCCCATCAAGTGACTCTCAACACCTGGCCCCGACTTGTCGGGGCTGTGGAGTGCGGTGAGAATCACCGCTTTCGCCTGTCCAAGAAGCATTCAAAAGCCGTCCATCTCTTCCAGCTTCCAAGACTTCCAAAATATGCTTCTTCTCCCTGACACGAATCCGCAACCACTGACGCACTGACTTCCGACGCACTGCCCACTGCTTCAGCTCTATTACCTCCGCTCAGCAAAAAAAAGACCGCCGGCAAAACCCAGCGGTCTTAAACCCAGCGACCTAGTCCTCCCTCTTCTCTCCAATATCAAAGAGGTACTCCAGATCCTGCTGATCAAGGCTGCGGGCGAAGTTCTCCTCGCCCAGCACATCGCTGGAAAGCAGGCTCTTCTGCTGTTGCAGGTGACGGATCTTCTCCTCGATCGAGTTCTTGGCGAGCAGGCGATAGGCCATGACAGGCTGGGTCTGGCCGATGCGGTGGGCACGGTCAATGGCCTGGTTTTCCACGGCAGGGTTCCACCATGGGTCATAGAGAATAACGTAGCTGGCGGCGGTAAGGTTCAAGCCGCTGCCGCCTGCTTTTAGGGAAAGCAGGAACACGGACGGATCCGGTGTCTCCTGGAAGGACTTCACGATGTCCGCACGGTTCTGGGAAGCACCCGTGAGCCAATGGAACGGCCGGTTCAGCGAGGTGAGCTTGTCGCGGATGATCTTGAGCATGGCCACGAACTGGGAGAACACCAGTACCTTGTGACCTTCGTCGTGGAGCTGGTCGAGCAGCTCCAGCAGGGCGTTGAGCTTTGCGCTCTCCTCGTCGCCCGCGCCTTCCTGCACGAGTGCCGGGTGGCAGCAGATCTGACGCAGCCGGGTGATGGCCTGCAGAATGGCAAAACGACGCTTGTTGAGCATCTCCGCACCAGTGGAGGTGAGGATCATGTGCTGCGCCTGGGCCAGCTGTTCACGGTAGAGTTTTTCCTGAAGCCCTGTCAGTTCGCAGAGCATGTTTTCCTCCGTCCGCGGCGGCAGTTCCCGGGCCACCTGCCCCTTGGTACGGCGCAGGATGAAGGGGCGCAGACGGGCGCTGAGGCGCTCAGCGGCACGGTCGTCTTTGCGACGGTCAAAGTGCTTCTGGAAATACGCGCGATCGCCGAGGGCTCCAGGAGTGGCAAAGGTGAGCAGGCTCCACAAGTCCAGCAGGCGGTTCTCCAGCGGCGTACCGGTGAGGACCAGACGGTTCTGCGCCTGAAGCATGCGGGCAGCCTTGGCCACCTTCGAGTCGGGATTCTTGATCTGCTGGCCTTCGTCCAGAATGGTGGTGAGCCAGTTGATCTTTTGCAGACCTTCAATGCAGGCGCGGAGCTGGGCGTAGTTGAGCACCAGGACGTCCGCGTTCTTCTGCACGAAATCGAGATCCAGGGTGTCCTTCTCCCGCAGCACCTGCACGCGTAATTTCGGTGCGGCTTTGCTGAACTCGACAGCCCAGACATCCAACACCGATTTTGGGCAGACGATGAGCACTGGGGCAATCGGTTTGTTTTCCCGCTCAGCTTCCAGGCGAAGCCACAGCACCCAGGCGATGCTCTGCACCGTTTTACCCAAGCCCATGTCATCCGCCAGCACACCGCCGAAGCGGTTCACAGCCAGGTAGACAAGGAAGTGAAAGCCATCCACCTGATAGGGCCGCAGGGTGATCTGGAGGTCCGCAGGCACCTCTGGCTTGGTCTGCAGGTCCAGATGGCTGAGCCGGCTCTTCACGCGATCCCACAACTCTGGCGGGATGAACTCTTTGCGCTCCTGCAGGGCAAGCTGCCGTGCGTGAATGGGGTGGGCCTCGTCCGTGAGCTCGTTGATGTCGATTCCTAGAGCCGCAATCGCCTGCTGCTGCTCCTCGCTCAACTCCAGGCGCACGCTGCGCCAGGTGCCGTCTGCCAGGCGCACGTAGCCACCGCGGGCAGCGATGAGGCGGCGAATCTCGGCGGGCTTCAATTCCACCCCCTCAATGTCGAACACCAGGCGCAGGTCGAACCAGTCGATGCCTGCTTCATTGATCTCCAGGCGCACGGTGGCCTTGAGCGGATCGGCCAGGATGGAGTTCAAGCGTTCGTCCGCCTCCAGCTTCATCGTTTCCGGTAAACTCCGAGCCCAGTCATGGAACTGCTCGGGAAACGCCTTAGTGATGCGGGCGCGGAAGGCGTTAAGCTCCGGGTCAAAGGTTGCCTTCAGGCTGTCCAGCACCGGCAGCGCTGCTTCCAGCGAGGAGCGGTCGTAACAGGGGATCACATCCGTGGAGGCTCGAACTTGCTCGGCCACCTCCCAGCGGCGCCCCTTCAGACGCTGCGTGAGCAGACCATTGGAGCTCACGGCTTGCGCCGTGATGGCCACATGCTCCGTGCCGCCTTGCTCTACCTTGGGCAGGCAGCGGGCGGAGAGCTCGACTTGAAAGGTTTCCCGCGTGACGCGGGCAGCAAGGCTGGGGGGCAGGGGAACGTCAAGCTTCTCCAGGAACCGGACGCCTTCTTCGGTCGCGAGCGCTTCCACTGGGATCTCGATGCTCGTCTGTGGAGTGGTGCTGTCGTCAAAGCTGGGCGGCCCGTGAAACACAGTGCCAGAGCACAGATAGAGCGGCTCCGCAGCAGGCAGGTAGCGCAGAGGTTTGGGCGGCTCATGGCCTGCGGCATCATGCAGGCGCAGAGTGATGGCTTGCGCACGACCTGGGCCCG
>JBGGMQ010001034.1:0-2737 GCA_041287975.1 Verrucomicrobium sp.
CTGTCTTGCCGCACACCAGCACACCAATAGCCTCCAGCGCTCATAACACAACAGCACGACCAAACACCCAGCACTCTACAGGGCAAGCGCTCCGCTTGCCTCGCGCTTTCCCACGACATCGCAAGCCACCCCAACGATCTCACGCCTCACCCCATCCTCCACCCGGCGACGCAGTCGCTTTGGAGTGCGCGCGGGAACCGCCGCTTTGAGACGTGTGCAACACCCTCGAACCCAAACCTCATCACCGGAGCCCACCCAGTATCTCCGCACACCCAAACCTGCGCCCCATCGACTCATGGCATGACAAAGGCGTGTTGCGTCGCGAATCTCCGCTACGCCAACACGCCTTCAATACTTATCGCACCAAACCCCACGATCAAACCGACCGTTTGCGTCTGTATGCGAGTAGCGCCACAGCCAGAAGCATGAGCACCGCCCGGGATGGCTCGGGAGCAACCACAATGTAGCCAGTGGTGGCGAAGTTGCTCACATCCCAGTAATAACCGATGCCGGAAAGTTCAGGAAGGATCAGGAAGCTGGGATCAATATTGACGTTGCGAGTGCCGACGCTGCCCCAGTCGATGAGTCTCCAGGCATCGCCGAGCTGGAAGTCGCCTGCGTCCAGCGTGCTCGCAAGGTTCACTTGAATAACGCCGGAAAGCACCACGGACTCACTCGAATCTCCCGTGAAGACCAGAAGGTCCGCGTTGGCGGTGCCGTTGTCGCCAGCCACGCGATCGTAGATGTCGAACTCAAGAGTGCCATTGACGGTGAGACTGCCCGCAATCTTGAGCGTGAAGGCTTCCGCTGCTCCCGTGTGACCCACGTTCAGACGGCCGCCGGCTCCACCTACACCTTCGACGACGACGTTGCCAAGGATGGTGGGAGCGGGTGCGAGCCCAGTGACGGTGCTGGTGGCGCGGCCACCCTCAAGGATTGCCGAACCTTGCACAAGAATGTCCGAGCCCCAGTTGTTGTTCACCTGCAAGGTTACGGAGTCCACCAGGCGGGTGTCTGCCAGATTGTTGGCACCGGGAACCGGGGCAGCCGTGAAGAGGGCCGTTGCATTGCCGTTCTGGATGAGTTTGCCAGAACCGCCGATCGCGAATCCGGTCGGAGGCGTGGTGGCTGCCACCCAGTCGCCGCTGAAGGTGGTGGTGTTGTAGACTTCCAGGTACTTCTCTCCACTCTGGAAGAAGCCCATGGCCCCTTTGAACTCCATGTTCTCATTGTTCAGACCGCTTTGATCGCCAAGGATGGCCTTCGCCGTTGCACTGCTGCCAATCGAGATGCCGGTGGCGATGGCATTGTCCCCCGTGAGATCCACGGAGGCTTCAATGGCCCCGAAGTTCAGAAACGTCTGGGTCTGGCCAAGCGCGCCTTTGTTGCCAATACGCACCACGCCGCCTGAGTTGGCTCCAGAACCGATCTGCAGCTTGTACAAGCCACCGGTCACACTGTTGTCTGCATTCAGGGCGAGAACTCCGAGACCGCTCTTGGAGAGTGAATTGGTGCCCGTGCCCGCCAGGGAAAGTAGCCCGTTCAATTGCAACACGCCACCCGCGCCCACATCGACGGTTTTGATGCCGGTGCCGAGATTCAGCACGGCATTAACCATAGCCGTGCCACTGAGATTGCTCGCCGCGATAGTGGTGACCGTAATGACGTTCTCGCCTGGATCAGTTCCAGAGGCATTCAAGGTGATGCCGCCCAGGAAAGACAGTGCCGTGACGGTACGGGTTGCGCCCGTCAGATCCAGGGTGCCCTCACCGCTGAGGGTCAATCCCGCCATGTTGACGTTGCCTTCCACTGTCAAGGTGGTGCCTGAAGCCACTTCGATACCGCCGCTTCCCGTCAGGTTGCGTGTCGCCGCCAAGGTCATGTCACCTGTGGTGGAGAGCGTGCCAGAGGAGAAGACAAGATCGTTCTCAACGTTACCCAGGCGCACATCTTCATCAATTTGAAGCTTGCCGCCCGCCAGGGTCACGTTTCCAGTAAAGGTATTAACTCCGCCTAAAACCAATGTGCCCAACCCAGCTTTTATGAAACCCAGCTGAGTGGTTGAATTGGAAATCACTGCATCGATTCTGGCCGCAAAGGTCTCATCCACCGCAATCGTATTGTCTCCCGCAACCGCACCATTCAGCTCAATCGAAGCGCTTCCTTGAATGGTATAACCATCCGCCTCAAAGCGGATGCCTTTGTTAGCCTCCACCACTCCTGAGACAGTCACGGTGCTGGGAGAGCCATCACCGCCGAAAACGGCGGTTTTCGCCGGGTCCCAAGCCACACCGGGGCCACCATTCGCAGCGGCAGCTGACCAACTCGAACCTCCGGTGTTCACCCATGTGCCGTCACCGCCCAGGTTCGCATCAGATCCCAACCAGTATTCGCTGGAGCCAGCGCCTCCACCAGAGCCTGCCGCGGTGATCTTAATGTCATCCAAACCGATCATCGGGCTTGATCCAGACCCGGTTCCACGATCTGAAGACCATACGATCGAAAAGGTAGCTCCGTTTGCTATAGACAGGCCCGTTACTGTGAATGTTTTCGTCTGGCTGCCCTGAGAAGAGAGCCACGATAGATCAGGAAGTGCCATGGTGACACCGTCAATGACTATGCTTACAGCCCAGCCTGGGTCTCGCGAGGCTCTGTCAAAAACTTCAAAGGCCTTGTACTCAATATCAAGAGAAGTGATAATGCCGCCCGTCTGATTGCCCCACTCTCCTGTGAGCTT
>JBGGMQ010001035.1:0-4321 GCA_041287975.1 Verrucomicrobium sp.
TGGCGGCGCGTGGGGAAAGTGCATGTTCTTACCCAGGGAGACCTTGCCTGTGAGAGCGGGCAAGGAGTCAGCAGAGGCCGTAGTAGTGAAGAGACTATGCGAAAGCATGGAGGAGCGAAGGTCCGAAGGGTCGTCTGCCAAACAGGCCCTTTGTCTATGGAACTGGCATCAAAATGCCCGAACGTCGGTAGCCCCCGGAGGAAGGAAACCTCCAGGCGTTGTGCGAACCCCAAGTGCCCCGATGGTGAAACCATCTCAAGCACTCCGGAGAGGGAAGCGCTGGAAGCCATGCGGCGAGGTGGCAATGACAAGCGAAGCAGGAGAATGACGATGGCGCCCGCCATCGCCCTCACGGGATAGAACTCGACACGATACCAACCGCCGGATGCGGAACCGCATGTCCGGTTGTGTGGGAGGGCTGGGGGGCGCAATCCCCCCAGCTCGACCCGATCCTGGACAGGGGCACTTCACCTCTAGAGTGTAGGCGGACGCGTCAGCGTCATTTCATGTCTGACGTCTTGAGTCTTCTAGTCTTGTGTCTCCCGCGCAGCGGGCCAGTTGTTTCTTGAGACCCTGTTTGAGCCTGTCAAATCGGGCCGAAGGCGTTTTCGCGAACGGTGACGATGGCGTCGAGCATGCGTTCGGCTTCGTGACGGAGCTTGGGGTCCAGGCTGCTGGCGGCGCGGTTGAAACGACGGTAGAGAAGGGCGAGGCGTTCGCGCGTCTGCTCGGGAGTCATTTTGCTGGTGACTCCACAAATCTCCTCAGGCGTGGGGCCCGACATCGTTGTGGGCTGGATGATGTCGATGAGGCGGGAGATGCGTTGGGGCTTGAACTCGGCATCCCTGGCTGCGGCATCATCGGTCGTGGCCGATGCGGACTTGTCCGCAAAGTGCGCGACTTTGAAGGCCTTGATCGACTTGATGACGTTCTTGAACATGCGGGTGGGAGGAAGCTGGCGATTGGAGGGGGCCGGTTGCGTGAAACTACTCAACTCTATTCGATGCGGAGCTGACGCAGCATGCTGCCGCGCTTGAGGAGTTCTTCGTCAGACAGGATGCCTGCTCCACGGTAGGTGACGGCGATCTCTTCGGAGCGTCCGCTCTGCTTGTCCACGACGAGGGCGCGCACGCGCTGGTTCTCATCGTAGCTGTAGGTGACAGCTACTTCGCAACCGGCGGGGCGGTTGGGCGGCACCTCGAGTGTGATCTTGCCAATCACGTCGACGAAGCGGGGATCATCATCCTCGCCCTGAGTGATGTCCACCTCGATGAAGCGCTCGTTGGGCTCTGAGGTGATGTAGATCTGCGTCTTGGAGCAGGGAATGGGGGTGTTCTTCGCGATGACGATGGAGTTTCGCACTGCCTCCTCGCCCGTGGCGGCATTCACGAGCATGGCCAGGGTGCCGTAGCTCTGATTGCAGACTTCGCGCACGCGGGTGGACTTCTGGGCAAAGACGGCCGCGCCCAGGGCGACGGCTTCATCCACATTGCTGCAGGTCTTGGGAGCCTTGCCAAAAAACTTCTCCAGCGCAGACTTTACCTTGGGCATGCGCGTGCTGCCTCCCACCAGGACCACGTGGTCGATATCAGCAGGCTTGAGCCTGGCTCCTGCCAGTGCCTGTTCCACCAGCATGATGGAACGGGTGAGAAGCTTGGACACAGCTTTGTCGAAGGCTTCACGGCTTAGCTCGATACGAGCGATGCCGTTGACGTCATTGCCAATGGTATCGGTGACCTTCTGAAGTTTGCTGAGACGTTTCTTGGCATCCTCAGCAGCATGAAGCACGCGGCGGCGTTGACGCTCATCCGTGTACAGATCAGCATTGATCTGGTTGCGGTACTGCTCCGCATAGATGTCGAGGAGCAGCTCATCAATGTTGGAGCCGCCCAAGTGGCGGGCACCTTCTGAAGTGAGCACTCTGAAATCCTCTCCCGTGGCATCAAGGATGGTGACATCCAACGTGCCGCCACCAAGGTCAAACACCAGGATGCGTCCTGAGACGTCCTGCGTGTGGACGTAGTACATGGCTGCCGCCGTAGGCTCATTCACCAGCCGGCTGACCTGGATGCCGGCCATCTCTGCCGCAGAGATGGTACTCTTGCGGGCCAGTTCATTGAAGTTGGCTGGGACAGTGATCACTGCCTCGGCGAATTCACCGATTAGGCGGGAGCATTCCCGTTTCAGTTTGGAGAGGATCAGGGCGGAAATTTCGGCGGGCGTCCAGCGCTTGCCATCGATCTCCACATAGTAGTCCGGATCATCCATGTGCCGCTTGATCTGGTACACGGTGCGGTCGGGGTCGCCCCCGTCGCGGGCGGCGCTGCCCACCAGCTTGATTTCCTCGTGCCCGTCGAAGTAGACGACCGAGGGAGTCAGCCGTTCACCATCCCCATTAGGGACAATTTCAGGCAGACCGTCAGGCCGCAGGTAGGCCAGTCCGGATAGGGTGGTGCCAAGGTCGATGCCAACGTACTCCGCCATGTTAATCCACGGTTAATCCAGAATGTTGAAGTTGCACAGGATGATTAATTTATTCACTGGAAGTCTTCACTTCGACTTTGCGCAAGACGATTTCGCGGCCGTCTCCCGGAGCATAAATGAAGCCGGGCCGGTAGCTTTCCACGACCTTCGCCTTGCCATTGCCGCCCACGTTCTCCACAACGGCGATGCGGAGTCTCAGGGCCACGTCCACATCGGTGCCCGGGCGGACGGAAAATTCACTCACCCCGTGCTGGGCCAGGACATCCTCAAATGAGGAGCGCAGGGTGCGAAGTTGCTGGGCCACGGCACTGGCGGCGGCATCCTTCGCATAGCGCTGAATGAGGTTGTCGATAAGGTCGAGGCGCTTGATCACGTCACCCGCGAAGAAGATGACGGTCTGCTCATCCGTCTTGTCTGTGATGCCCTTTTTCAGTTCGTCGTGTTTCTGAATGAGCTCGCTGTTCCGCTGCTTGAGCTGGGCGATGAGTTTGACCTCCTCGGCCTGGATTTCCTCGGAGAGTTGCTTTTTCACCTCTTCGGCATCGCGGCTGGCTTTATCCAGATTCTTCTGCACTTGCGTTTCGACCTGTTCGCGCTCCTGGCGCAGTTGATCCAGGCGGTGCGTTTCCTTCCTGACGGTGTCTTGCAGACTGTTGAGGCGCACCTGGAGCGAGAGTTCCAGCTCGGCGAACTGACTGAGCCGGGATTCGGCATCACGACGCCGGGCTTCCGCTTGAGAAGTGGCCTCTTGCAGCGAAACGATGCGGTCCCCGCTTTGCACGAGGGAATTACAGAGTTTCTCCGCCTCGCTCAAGCGCGACTGCACCTCGACGAGGTTTGTTTCGCGTTCGCCATGCTGGCGTTGCAGGGCTTCGATGCTGCTCATGATGCCAGCCTCTTCGTCCCGCAGTTGCTTCAGCAGTTGATCGTGCTTTTGCGTGCTGCTGAGGTGCAGCTGCTCATGCTCCTGGATGGCAGCCTTGAGTTCCTCAAGACGTTTACCTGCGGTGAGGCCGTCATCGAGCACCTTTTGGATGCTGCTCTCCTGACTTTCCAGTGCCGTCTGCAGGTCGGCGATTTCGCGTTCGCGTCGGGCTTTCTCTTCAAGGATCTCATTCGACTGCTGGTCGAGTTCGGCGAGTTTCTTCTCGGCATTGGACACATCCTTGGCGAGGTTCAAGGCCTCACTCTCTGCCTGGCTGCGCCTGCCCAGCAGCTCATGGAGGGCGGCATGGGCCGTGGTCATCTCAGCATTGAGCTCGGGCATGCCGGCGCGGATTGCCTTCTCCTCATCAATCGTGGCCTGGAGGTTGCGTTCGAGCTGCACCAGCTGGGACTCTTTGGCATTCACTTCCGTGGCGAGGGCGTCCGTCTTTTGCTGCACGCTCTGGAGCCGGGCCTCATCCTTTTCGGCGCGACGGGTCAGGTCCTCCAGTTTGGAGCGGCCCAGCTTCTCCTGCTCACCAAGAGTGATGACTTCACGGCGCAGGGTTTCCCGCTGAACTTCAAGGTCCACGAGATTCTTTTCCTCAACGTCACGCTGCTTCTCTGCTGTCTTCAGTGAAGACAGGGCGAGTTGCACGCGATCCTCAAGCTTTTCGACTTCCGCGAGCCGTTCATTGGCAGCGGCCACGCGACTGTAGAGGCTTTCCAGAGTGCGCTCAGCACTGCCGATTTCGCTCTTCTTCACGGCCAGAGTGGTATTGAGCATCTGGATCTCGCTGCGGACATCCACAGCCTTTGTCTCCAGCTGGGCGCGTTCAGTACGGGTGCGCTGGAGTTCACGGGTGGCGATGTCGAGATCGTTCTTCGTGGTGTCGATCTGGCGGCGGTCCGA